>JAXDKY010000205.1:0-3531 GCA_034666885.1 Chloroflexota bacterium | reverse complement strand
AGCCCAAGCCGGCGGCGCGCAGCACGGTCAGTGAACGGTCGGCGGCGATCGACTACAGCGGGACCTGGCGACGCGCCGGTCACGGCGGCTATGGCGGTGGCGCGGTCGCGTACGCAACGTCGCCGGGTGCCAGTGCGACCTTGACGTTCACTGGTCGAGCGGTCGCGTGGAACGGCCCGACGGGCCCGACCCGCGGCCAGGCCAAGATCTACATCGATGGCAAGTACGTGAAGAGCGTGAACCTGTACCGCCGCACGTTCGACGCACGGTCGCAGCTCTTCCGCACCGCCTGGAAGTCGAGCGCCACGCATACGCTCAAGATCGTCGTCGTCGGCACCAAGGGCCACTCGATGGTCGCCATCGACGACTTCGTCATCTCGAAATAGCGGGGGCGCCGGGCGGCCGATGCCCGCGTTGGCCGCTCCGCGCGTTCGCTCACGCACCTCGAGTGCGCTCGCTCTCGTGCTCCCGGCCGCTTGGCCTCGACCGTCCTGCGCCCCCGCGCAGGTTGTGCCGGTTCGGACCGCCTCAGCGGGCGGCCAGGACTTCGATCTCGATGCGGAAATCGGCGGCCAGGGCGGTGACGCCGACGGTGGCCCGGGTCGGCGGCTCGCTGGGGAAGTACTCGCGGTAGATCGCGTTCATCGCCGCGAACTCGCTGAAATCGAGCAGGTAGACCGTGCACTTCACGACGTCCTTGAAGCCGAGGCCGGCCGCTTCGAGCAGCCGCCCGACGTTGTCGAGCATCGCGCGCGTCTCGGCTTCGATGCCGCCGGGTACCGCGCCGTGGCCGTCCGGCGCGCTGCCGACCTGGCCGGCCAGGAACACGAAGCCGTTTGCCTCGACGACCTGCGAGAACGGGTAGTCACTCGGCGGAACGCCGGGGAGCTGGGGTACGGTCTTGGGCACGGGACAACCTCCTTCGATCAGAGCCGGCGATCCGCGGCCTCGACCGCGCGCTCGCACCACCAGGCCAGGTCCTGGGCGGCCGTCAGACCGGACGGGAGCACGACCCCGGCGTCGGCGTCGAGTCCCTTCCGCCATCCGCGCAGCAACAAGCCCACGATCCAGGTGAGATCGAGCTGCGTCGGCCAGTCGCCGGCCAGGCCCGCGAAATCGTGGGCATCGCTGCCGAAGCCCCATCGCCCGCTGTCCCACTCGAGCGCCTGGCGGTACTCGGCGACGATCGACTCCGGCGTCGCCGGCAGCGAACCGCTGTTCGACACGAGGAACCAGCCGAGATCGACCGCGAGCGGCGCTCGCATCGTCATCTGCCAATCGATGAAGCCGACGCGGTCGTCGGGGAGCATCGCGATGTTGGCCAGCTTGAGGTCGCCGTGCAGCCCGACCAACGGCAGCCGGGCCAGCGCGGAGACCAGCGGTGCGGGGTTCTCCCCCAGGGCATCGATGAGGGTCCGGGCGGCCTCCGGGGCGCGTCGATCGAAGGCGTCCCAACCGGCCAGGAACCGCTGCCCGACCGCATTGCCGGCACTCGCGTAGGCCGCGGCCGACGGCCGTGCCAGGAGCGTCAGCCGTTCCGCGAGCGGGCACCACGGCGGCGCGGGCTCGGCGGCGCCCTCGGCGCTCGACTCGAGGATCCGGCTCCACGGCATGGCATGCAGGCGAGCCACCGACTCGATGACGCGGCGCAGCGTGGGGTCGTCGATGACGGGGTCGTGACCCGGCCGCTCCCACGCGATCAGCTCGGTCGAGAGGTCGGGCATGAGGATGGCCACGCCGTCGCCGTCCGCCGCCGCGCCGAGATACGCGATCGAGGTGCGCGGGAGCCAGGCCATGGCGCCGGTCGGTCGGGCGGCCAGCCAGCCTTCGCGCAGGTCGTCGTCGCGGGTGGCACGGGCGATCCAGTCGGTGGCAAGCGAGGTCCGCTTCAGGACGAAATGCCGGCCCAGCGGATCGATCAGGCCGGTGAACGTGGCGCCCGACCAGCCATCCGTGGGGAAGGCATGTTCCGGGCTGAGCTCGAGGCCGTGCTCCGTCAGCAGGTCGAGCAGCGTTCGGTCGCGCCAGCTGCCGGTCATCGGCTCAGCAGGGCGCCGGCACGTCGTCGGCGCCGTCGGGACCGCCATCGACATAGACCACGTGCGAGTCGGGGCAGTTCCTCGTGAGGACCACGACTAGGGGTTCGGTCTCCGAGGCGTTCTCCTCGACGTGGATCTCGCCGGCGGGGATGTAGATGACGTCGCCCGTGCTTGCGGTCATCTCGTGCTCCAGGCCGGTCGGGCCCCACGTGTATCGCGCCGCGCCCGCGAGGATGTAGATCGAGGTCTCGCAATCCCCGTGGTGGTGGATGCGGGTCTTGTCGCCCGGCGCGGTCGACACGATGGCGGTGTACAGCCGCTGCGCACCGACGGTCGGCTGGGAGATGGCGATCGACCGTTCCATGCCGGCGTGCTGTCCGGTCGTGGTCAGGCGCTCCCCCGGGCTGATGCGGGTGGTCATCGGCCGATGATAGGCCGCTACCATCGAGCGATGTCCGCCCCTGCGCCCGACCTGCCGCGGTTCCGGCTCTTCGACGGGCCGTCGCCGCTGACGCGGCTGCCACGGTTCTCGACGGCGCTGGGTCACGGCGTGGAGGTCTGGGTCAAGCGCGAGGACCTCCTGCCGCTCGCGTTCGGCGGCAACAAGCTGCGCAACCTCGAATTCCTGGTCGGGGCGGCACTGGCCGACGGCGCGGACACGCTGATCACGAGCGGGCGGCGCTGGTCGAACCACTGCCGGCTGACGGCGGCGGCCGGGGCGAAGGCCGGGCTGGCGGTCGAGCTGGTGCTGTCCGGGCCGCCGGCGGACCCGCCGGGGCCAGGGGTGGGGCTGATGCGCGCGCTGGGCGCGGTGGTGCACCAGCTTCCGGACGCGGACCGGGCGGAACGGGAGGCGGAGGTCGAACGGGTCGCGGCCTCGGTCCGGGCGCGGGGCGGGCGGCCGTACGTGATCGGGGTCGGCGGCTCCGGGGCGATCGGGGCGTGGGGCCAGGTCCTCGCGGGGATCGAGCTGTTCGAGCAGGCGGCCGCGGCCGGCCTGGCGATCGACCGGATCGTCGTGCCGTCGGCCACCGGCGGCACCCAGGCCGGGCTGATCGCCGCAGCCCGCGGGCGCTTGCCCGCGACACGCGTCACCGGCGTGATCGTGGCCCGCCCGGCGTCCGAGTTGCGGCCGGCGATCGCGGCGATGGTCACGGCCCTGTCCAAGCCGTCCTCCGTCTCGGACTCCGGCCTCGAGATCGATTTCGACGAAGGCCAGCTCGGGGAAGGCTACGGTCGCCCGACCGGCGCGGCCACGGAAGCGGCCGAGCTCCTGGCAGGGACCGAAGGCATCCTGACCGACCCGATCTACACGGCCAAGGCGCTGGCCGGCCTGATCGCGAGCGTTCGGAGCGGGGCCTGGGACGGCGAACGGATCGTGTTCTGGCACGCTGGCGGCCTGCCCGGGATCTTCGAACCGCTCGACTGACCCGGCGCCGCGGGGCGCGCGAGCCACATGGAAAGACCCCGGGGCGAAGCCCGGGGTCGTAGA
>JAXDKY010000204.1:0-3064 GCA_034666885.1 Chloroflexota bacterium | reverse complement strand
TCAGCCCAGGCGAGTGGGCTGGACACCGTGCGTGGAATGATCCAGACCCCCACACGCGGCCGCTTGATCCGCGGGTCGTACCTCGCCGACCGCTCCTGGGGCGGGCATCTGGCGAACTCCACTCGGTCCGCCGCCACGGACCGGCCCGCACGAGGGCCCCGTGCGACAATGGCCACCGCCCAGCCACCTCAGGAGGAACGCACCGCCCGTGCCCGTGCTCGCGACCTACTTCTCCGTTCGCCGCGGCCGCGACCCGTTCTTCAAGTTCTTCATGCGGACCATCTTTCCGCGCAGCGTGAAGGACTACGAGGAACGATTCGGGATCCGATTCATCGGTTGGTACAACGTCGCCCACGGCTGGGATTTCGACAACGTCATCCTGCTCGACCTCCCCGATTACGCCACCCTCGACAAGCTCGAGGCCGACGAAGCGACGCGCGCTCTGGGCCATCGGGCCGGCGAATGGATCTTCGAGCGGCACCACTCGATGTTCCTTCGCGAGCGGATGGGCCCCGACCTCGAATACCATCGCTGACCCACACCCCATGAGCGAGACATGAGCATCCGACGCAACGCACGACCGCCTGGCGACGAACCGAACGGGAGGCAACCGATGGACACGGGCCGCAACGACCTGCTCGGGGAGATCGCCGCCGACGCCGCCCTCGAGCGTTCGGACTTCCTCGTCCAGAGCACCGACCAGCTTCGTCGCTTCCTCGATCGCCACAAGGAGCGCATCGCGACCTACGGCGGCCTGACGCTCATCGACGAGGAGCCCGACTACCTCGCGATCGCGCCCGACCTCTCGTTCCGCAGCCGCAGCCGCTTCCAGGACGAAGCGACCGGGGAGTGGATCAGCGAGACCGAGGTCATCGAGACGGCCGCAGAGCTGGTCGAGCTGTACAACCCGGCCGACATCTACGCCGCCTTCTCCGAGGCGGCCCGCGAGGCCGCCGGCTTCGGTGAGGAACCCACCGCCGCGGACGACCTGCTCGAGTCGGCCGGTATCTCGCCCGAGGAGACGATCACCCTCGGCGAGGATCCGTACGCCGCCGCCGCCGATTCGTGGGCGGCCGGCCAGGATGAATCTCCGGCGCTCGAGGACGACGAAGCGGCGGCCCGACGGCTGTACGACCTCGCGCTCGAATACCAGGAGCGCAGCCAGCGCAGCGAGTCCCGCCTGCTCGACGACTTCGAGGTCGCGGCGGCCGGGGCGTCGGGGCTGCTCGGCGACCTGGTCATCGTCGACGACGATGACGAACGCCTCGTCCTGACCGCCGCCGGCGAGTTCCGTGCCGAGGTCATCCCCGAGGAGGCCGCCGGCACCTGGCGCACGCTCAGCGGAGCGGATGAGCTCGTCGAGTTCTACGACCCCACGGACGTCTTCGGTGATCTCGCCGACGCGCTTGCCGAGGCCTTCCCGGCCGTGGCGCCGGAGCTCGCCGCGGCCGCCGACGACGGCACCGGCCCGGCCGCGGCCGAGGATGTCGCGAACGTCGACGACGTCGTGGCCGCTGAGGATGTCGAGGACGTCCCCGACGACGCCGAGGGCTCGGAGGACCGCCCGACCGCGTGACCATGCGCCTCTCTGCGGCGGAGCTCGTGGAGAGCCGCGAGATCCTGCCCGGTCAGTGGCTCCAGGCGTACCACGCGCCACAGATCGCCAGCACGTCGCGGGCGGGCCAGTTCATCCACGTCCGGACCGGCGACTTCTCGGGCATGGTCCTGCGTCGCCCGTTCTCGGTGAACACCGCGGACGTCGCGACCGGCGTCATCACGATCCACTTCCGCGTCATCGGGCGAGGCACCGAGTGGTTCACCCGACTCCGCCCCGGCGACGACATCGACCTCCTCGGGCCGCTGGGTCGCCCATTCGAGGTGGATCCGCGCAGCCGCCACCTCCTGCTCGTTGCCGGCGGCCTCGGGATGGCCGGCGTGCGCATGCTCGCCGACGAAGCGATCCGTGACGGCCGGCAGGTGACGCTCCTGTTCGGCGCGGCCAGTTCGCGCGAGGTCTATCCATCGAGCCTGCTGCCCGACGAGGTCGAATACGTCGTGGCGACCGACGACGGCTCGCTCGGTCACCACGGCTTCGTCACCGATCTCGTCCCGCAGTACGAGGCCTGGGCCGACCAGGCGTTCGCCTGCGGGCCGTCCGGCATGCTGGCCGCGCTGGCCAGACAGGCCGAGGGCCGGCGCGGCCGCCTCGGGGTCGCCAAGCTCGGTCGTAAGCGCGGCGGCGGCCGGACCGATCCCGTTGGCTCCCCGGCGGCCCGGCGCAAGGCCTTCCTCCAGGTGTCGATGGAGCAGAACATGGGCTGCGCCGTGGGGGCGTGTCTCGGCTGCGTCGTCATGAGCACGAGCGGCGTACCGCAGCGGGTCTGCCGCGAGGGACCGGTGTTCGCCTCGGAAGAGCTCGCCTGGGAAGGAGCCTGGGCGTGAAGGCGAAGCGGCGGGTCGTGACGGCCTCGGGACGGCCGGCCGGCGCCCGACGGACCCCGGCGCCACCGCGCAGTCGCCCGGTCGCCGCGTCGGCACCGACACGCGAGACGACACAGCCGCGCGTCGAGCCGGTCCAGCCGCGTCCCAGTGTCTCGCCGCGCCTGAGCCTGCCGCAGCGCCCCGGTGCGCCGACGCGCGCCACGAGGGCCGCCGACGACGCCCGCGACATCGAGATCGACCTGTCCGTGGACCTCGGGCGCGGGCTTCTGCTGCCCAATCCGATCCTCGTCGCCTCGGGCACGTTCGGCTACGGCGTGGAGTACGGCGACGTGGTCGAGGTCGATCGACTCGGTGCGATCTGCTGCAAGGGGACGACGCTCAAGGCGCGCATCGGCAACCCGACGCCGCGCGTGACCGAGACGCCGGGCGGGATGCTGAACTCGATCGGCCTTCAGAACCCCGGCGTCGATGCCGTCATCGAGAAGTACGCGAAGACGTGGGCCCGCTGGAAGGTGCCGGTCATCGTGAACGTGGCGGGCGAATCGGTGCGCGATTACGTGGAGGTCACGCGTCGGCTCGAAGGCGTGCCCGGGATCGCCGGCATCGAGCTCAACATCTCGTG
>JAXDKY010000203.1:0-4351 GCA_034666885.1 Chloroflexota bacterium | reverse complement strand
CGACGTTCGGAGGCGTCGCGGGCGTGCAGGCGTTGGTCACGGGGCCGGTCGCTCGCACGGCGGACGTCGTGGGCTTCTACGAGGCGGGGATGCCGAAGGTCTTCCTGTTCGTCCTGAGCTTCTCGTTCCTGCTGCTGCTGGTCGCCTTCCATTCCGTGGTGATCCCGATCAAGGCGATCCTCCTCAACCTGCTATCGACCGGCGCGGCCTACGGCATGCTCGTGCTGGTGTTCCAGGAGGGCTGGGCGGCTGACCTCCTGAACGTGAAGCCGGGCGTCATCGAGTCGTTCGTGCCGGTCTTCATCTTCACGATCCTGTTCGGGCTATCGATGGACTACCACGTCTTCATCCTCACCCGGATCAAGGAGGCGCGCGACCGCGGCCTTGGTTCGGATGCCGCGGTCGAGCGCGGCATCTCGATCACGGCGGGCACCGTCACCAGCGCGGCCGCGATCATGGTCGCCGTGTTCGCGGTCTTCGTGACGCTCGAGCTCAACATCATCAAGCAGCTCGGGTTCGGGCTGGCGGTGGCGGTCTTCCTCGATGCCACGGTCATCCGGAGCGTGCTGCTGCCGGCGTCGATGCGGTTGCTCGGCGACTGGAACTGGTGGATGCCGCGCATCCTGTCGTGGATCCCACGGGTGACGATCGAGGGCGAGTCGGACGAGCCCGAAGTCCCACCCGAGCCCGCGTCGGCACCCGCTCGCGGGACTGCGTAGCCGCCGCGAGTCTATCGGCTGCTCAGCCGTCCTTGAGTGCGAGCCCGCGGGCAACGAGCCGGTCGACCTTGGCGGCCATGATCAGGTCATTGGCCGAGATAGCCCCGATCGCGTCGGTGGTCCAGGTGACGGTCAGACGGCCCCAGGCGACCTCGAGAGCGGGGTGGTGATTCTGGCCTTCGGCGAGGAGGGCGACCCGCGTAGCGAGCCCGAACGCTGCGCCGAAGGTCGAGAACGCGAACTCGCGAACCAACCGATCGTTCTCGACGCGCCAGGCTGGATCCAACCCCGCCGACAGCCGGACCACTTCGTCGCGAGAGAGCGCCGGGGCCGACGCGTCGGCGGGAACGCAGCGCTGGGATGCAAGCGTCGCCGGGTCGAGTTCGCTGGTCATCCGAGGAGTCTACGGTCGCCGACTCACCCGAAGGTCTTTCATGACCCTGACCCGGGGTCGAAGATCTCGATGGAGTCGAGGGTCTTGCCCTTGTTCCTCCCCCCGAAGACAAGGACCCGCCCGTCCGGCAGCGTCACCGCTGCGTGCAGTGCTCGAGCCTGCGACATGGCGGTGGACGCGCTCCAGGAACGAGTCCTCGGGTCGTACCGGTCGGCGGAGGCGAGGCTTCGGGCTCGATCGGACGCGATCGTCCCCGCACCGATGTCCGGGTCGCCGTTCACACCGCCTGCAAGGAGAACCGTTCCGTCTGGGAGAAGAGATGCGGAATGCCAGGTGTGGGGCTGCGGCATGAGGCCAGTCACGGCCCACGACCGATCGTCAGGATGGTAGAGCTCAGCCTGCACCTGGGGGTCGCCGGTGGCGCCGCAGCACCCGACTGGCGTGAATTCCTGACCCCCCGCCACCAGCACCGTGGCGTCCGACAGGAGCGTGGCTGTGTGACCGCCGCGCGCCGTGTTCGGCTTGCCGGCGATGCTCCATGAACCGCTGTCTGGATCGTAGGCCTGGGCGGTCGCATCGACGGCCAGCCGATACCCGTCGTAGCTCGGACCCACGATCAGTACCGTTCCGTCGGGCAGCAGCGTCGCGCTATGCGACGTGTGCGCCTTGACCAGGTCGCCGGTCGTCGTCCAGCTGCCGCTGCTCGGGTCGTACAGTTCTGCCGACCACAACGCATGACCCGTACTGCTGTTATTGCTCCTCCCACCCGCCACCAAGACTTGGCCGTCGGAAAGGAGGGTCGCGGTGTGGAAGCCGCGACCCTCGGCAAGGCTGCCCGCCGCGGTCCAGGTGCCGCTGGCCGGGTCGTAGAGCTCGGCCGAAGCCAGCGCAGCCCAGTCGTCGTATCCGCCCACAACGAGCACTCGACCATCCGGCAACAGGGTCGCCGTGTGCCCCGAGCGCGGTGTCGTCATATCGCCGGTCGGCGTCGACGTCGCGCTGGCCGGATCGTAGATCTCGGCGGAGGCCAGCGAAGAGCCGATCGTTGTGCTTGAGGCCTCCATACCGCCCACGATCAGGACGGTCCCATCGGGCAAGAGTGTTGCCGTTTCCTGGTCTCGTGGTGCGCCAAGGGTGCCAGCCGCCGACCACGAGGACGGACGGATGACAACCGTGCTCGGCGAGGGGCCGATCCTGGTGACGGCCGGGTCCTGAGAGTTCGGTACCCCATCCAAGGTGGGACTCGGGTTGCCGACCGACGGCTGGCTCGGTTGCAGGAGGATCAACATACCGCCGACAACCAGGGCCGCGACGACGGCCGCGATAGCCATCCTGGGAGAGACGCTCAGCCTCGGCAAACGCCGGGGCCGACCGATCCCGCGGCGCTGTTCGGTATGGCCGATCTCATCCAGGGCGGCATCCATGACCCGATCCGCAAGTTCGTCCATGCCCTCGGCAAGGAAGGCGACAAGGACTGCGTCGAGCTGGCGCTGATCGGTCATCGGATTCGCCCTCGGACTACCGCAACGGGACGCTCGTCGGCATCGATGGCCGCGCGCATCGCTCGGTGGGCGTAGTGGAGCCGCGAGTTGGCGGTTCCGATCGGGATCCCGAGTCGATCGGCGATCTCGGTGGGAGTCAGGCCCAGGTAATGGGTGAAGACGAGCATCGCCCGTTGGTCGGGCGGGAGGCGCCGGAAAGCGCGTTCAAGTCGATCTCGATCGTCCACCGGCACCGATTCGTCCGGCCCGGCAGGTCCGTCGAGCGGAAGAGCGCGGACGTTCGCGCTCCACGCGCGGGAGCGGCGCGCCTCGGCGTAGGCGGCGTTGGTAAGGAGGCGGTGAAGCCAGGCGTCGAAGCGCTCGGGATCGCGCAGCGACGGGAGTTCCCGCCAAGCGGACACCAACGTCTGCTGGACGGCGTCCTCGGCCCGGCTGACGTCGCGGAGGATCCGCTGTGCGATCTGCATCAGTCGGTCGCCGCGCGACCGCGCCAGGGTCGCGAACGCCTCCCGGTCACCGCGCTGCGCCTGCTCGACGAGGTTCCGATCCAATCGATCCGCCTCCGCAGCGCCCATCGGGAACGCCTACCAACTCTAATGAGTCGAATCGGACCAGACGACTTCAATCTCGGAGAGAGAAGATCAGCGTCTCGCGGGGTTGATCATCCGGTCCCGGCGGATGTGCGTCACGACTTCGGTCGCCGTCTGCTCAGAGGTGGGGTATCATCCCGGACCCGTGGGCCCGTAGCTCAATGGCAGAGCAGCTGACTCTTAATCAGCGGGTTGAAGGTTCAAGTCCTTCCGGGCTCACCACGAATTTTCCGAACGATCCGGCCCTCCTGGCTGTTGGAGGGTCGTTTCGATTCTGGCTCGAACGGGCACGGAAAAAGGCCCCCGGGTCTAACGTCGCTCGACCGACGTCCCCCACCCGAAGGGCCTTGTCGGAAGTGTGCTCCGGGCACCTTGCGTCCGCCATTGCACCGGACCATAGGTAATCCCACCTAATTCCCCCAGACCGCACCACCGTCTACATTCCGCGTCCGGCCTGTCATCCCCCCAATGGCAGACGGACCGGCGTGACGAGCGCGACGAAATCGCCCGCCCTGTCAGCCAGAAGCGCCCGGAGTGGCCCCCGCCCTCCGGGCGTTTCTCTTTGCCGCCCCACACCAGCGATGTGGGCTCGCGCCCGATGTCTCACCCATCGACTTAGACCGAACGTCGCCCCATGGCCGGCATCCACGCCGGCTCCCAGCGAGGGGCGATCATGGACACCGTCACCGGGCTCGACATCGAGGACATCGTCGGTTCCGCCTACGTCCAGCACCGAGGCCAGCTGCAGCGCTATCTGACCGGATTGACGCGCGATCCGTCGGCGGCGGAAGACCTCACCCACGACGCATTCGAGCGTCTCACGACCGAGGTCAAGGCCGGGCGCGTACCCGACGACCTCGGTGCGTGGCTCCATCGGGTCGGCCACAACCTGGCCATGAGCCGTGGCCGGCGGATCTCGGTCGCCGACCGGAAGCAGGCCGAGCTCGTCGTCTCGGACTGGATGCCGTCGCCCGAGAGCCTGACGGTCGCCGGCGAGGAGCAGCGCGCCGTGACGGCCGTCCTGGACGGGCTCGGTCAGGTCGATCGCCAGGCGCTCATCCTTGCGGCCCACGGCTTCCGCGGAACGGAGATCGCGCGGTCCATCGGCCGGTCGGACGTCGCCACTCGCACCCTGATGCACCGGGC
>JAXDKY010000202.1:0-4223 GCA_034666885.1 Chloroflexota bacterium | reverse complement strand
CCCGATCGCCTCGTCGAGGGCCGCGAATAGCCCGGCGGCTTCGTTGCGCATATGGGTCGCGTACAAGCCACCACGCCGCGTCGCGGCCGTGACCAGCGAAACCAGCTCGTCGGTGTCGGCGTGGATGCCGGGCGCGTAGATCAACCCGGACGACAAGCCGAAGGCGCCCGCGTCAAGCGCCGCCTCGACCTCCCGCACCATGGCGCTGCGCTCGGTCTCCGTTGCTCGAGCTGGCTCGGCGCCCATCACCGCACCGCGGATCGTCCCGTGCCCGACGAGGAACGCGACATTCAGTCCGAGCGCTTCGCCATCGACGGCATCGAGGTACTCGCCGAACGTCCGCCAGCGCGCGACGAGCTGGTTGGGCCGAAGCGACAGGTCGACGAGTTCGCGCCCGACATCGGTGATCGGCGCGAGCGTGTCGCCGCAGTTGCCGGATAGCTGCGTCGTGTAGCCCTGGCGGAGGTGGCTGACGAGAGCGCCGTCGACGAAGAGCGAGCCATCCGAATGACCGTGCGGGTCGATGAACCCTGGCGCCACGACGCGACTGGATGCGTCGATGACCGCGGCGGCCTCCCCGTCGGGCGCGGCCGACAGGTCGCCGATGGCGACGATCCGGTCCCCGAGCACCCCGACATCCGCCCGTCGTCCAGGGGCGCCCGTCCCATCGACGACGGTGCCGCCGCGAATGATCAGGTCGAAGGCGGTCACGCCCAGATGATGCCACCCGGAACGGCCACTAGCCCGAAACCACGTTGACGAGCATCTATCCTTCGAGGCGGCCGGCCCAACGGCCGCCCGAAGGATCCCCGAGGGATGACTCGATGACCGTCGAGGCGTTGCGGAGGCATCGGCCCGAGACCCTGGGCGCCCTGCTCGAGGCGTACGGGCGCGAACTGCAGGCCGTGGCATACCTGATCCTGCGCGATCGGGCGGACGCGGAGGACATCGTCGTCGAGACGTTGCTCACCGCATTCGAACGAGGTGGCTCCATCCGGGATGAGCGAGCCCTGCGCGCCTGGCTCATCCGGGTCGCTACCAACCACGCCCTGGGCCACCGTCGTCGTTCGAAGCGCATCGTCCGGCTCGAGATCGTGCCCGATCGCGCCGCTATCGGGGATCTCGGAACGGACAGCTCGATCAAGCTCGTCCTGCTCGACGGCATCGCCGACCTGCCGCTCCAGATGCGGGCCGCGCTGGTCCTCCGCTACTACGCCGACCTGAGCGTCGAAGAGATCGCGGCGACGCTGGGCAAGAGCCCGAACACCATCAAAGCCCAGCTCCAGACGGCGCTCGATCGCCTCCGCGTCCACCTCGCCGATCCAGCCGACTCCAGCCTCGTGGAGGCCCGCCATGCATGACACCCGAATCGAGGACCTCCTCCGCCGGACCCTCCGCGTCGAGGCCGAGACCCTGGCTTTCACGCTCACGACCAGCGTGCTCGAGCAGCGCCTGGCCGAACGGCGAGGCCGGGCGCGCTCGAATCGACGCTGGATCGCAGCGGCGGCGATCGCCGCCGTGGCCTTCACCGGCGGGATCGTCGCCCTCACGCAACCCCGCGGTGAGGTCCCGCCGACCGGCGCCTCGCCGGGCCCGTCGGCGTCACCGAGCCCGCTGCCGGACGCGTCGGCCCTCCTCGCCGATCACCCTGACGCGACCCTGCGCCTGGAGCACAGCGTCGGCCCGGCCAGCGGGCCGACGGCCTCCCCTGCCTCCAGCCCGGCCACGCCGCCGGCCAAGATCGAGGTCGGCCGCGTGAGGTTCACGGGACCCTTCGTCATCGCCGTCGCCTGCATCGGTCCGGGCCAACTCCTCGTGGAAGTCACGACGCCCAGCTTCGATGTCCCGTACACGCAAGCGGTCGCCCCGTGCGACGGCAAGCCGGTGTTCTCCGAATACCTCGCCGCCCCGATCGATCCCGCGTCGACCGGCGACACGTTCACCGTCACGGTCGCCGAGGGCGCCTCATGGCGCCTGGCCGTGGGTGAGTACCCGGCGAGCCTCATGGACCAGCCCGCGTTCGCGCCAGTCGAGCTGACCCCCGGCTGGAATGTCGTCTCGAATGGCGGGGCGACGCTCGTCTCGACCAGGACCGGCGCCCACATCACGATGCCCGACGCGGCCACGCGGGTGGGTGTCTTCGTCCAATGCCAGGGCACAGGACTCGTTTCGATCTCCGTTCCCGGGTCCCCGCCGAGCGACGTCGCTTGCGATCCGTCGGGGGTCGCCCGTCGCGTCGAATTCCCGGCGGTCGGCGGACAACCGTTGACGCTCGAGGCGAGCGTGGGCGGGGAACGAGTCTGGGTGCGCCTCATCGTCGAGGCCAACGGCGACATCGCGAAGACCTATCCATCGGCACCGCCGCTGCCCGTCTCGGTCGCGACAGCGCCGTATGCCGTCCCGGATCCGAGCGTCGTCGCCTTCGGCACCGTGGGCTCCGATCGCCAATGGATCCTGCCGATGTCCGGCGCGCAACCGGGTATGCCGGCCGGTGACCTCCTGCCGGTCGCCTCCTTCGATGCGGCGAACGGGGCCCGGCTCGAGCTCGTCTCGGTCTCGAAGGGCGTGGTCGTTCGAACGCTGGCGGCGGTGCCCGCCCCGTCCCAGATCTTCGACAGCTGGGCCGACGCGACGCACGATCAGGTGTTCTATGCGATGGCGACAGAGACCGGGATCGAGTTCCATCGCGTCGGGGCGGCCGGGACCGATGACACGCTGGTCGCAACCGTCGGCCGCGATCCCACCGGGTTCAGCGCCGAGCTCGCAGTCGACGACTCCGTGTTCGTCGTCGACGCCTGCTTCACTGGGCGCGGCTGCACCCGGACGATCGTTGACGGAACCACCGGCGACCCTCGTGAGGTCGACCGCGCGGCAGAGCCCCTCTGCCGGATCTTCGGGATCGTGGATGGGACGATCGTCGGATCGACCCGGTCCGCCTGCTCCGAAGACACGCCGACGAACGTCATCGGCGTGCCCGTCGAGGGCGGCCGGTCGAAGGTGTTGATCGAGGGCGCCGTCGGCGCGAATCTCGATGGCGCGTTCGTCGCCCCGACGAGCGAGGGGCCCAAGCTCGTCCTCGCCGGTCCCGTTGGTCCGGACGAGACCCCTTGGGACGTGCTCGATATCGCGACCGGCGAGACGGAGCTGCTGCCGCCCGGTGCGGCCGGCACGCAACCCCTGATGACGGCAGACATCCGGCTCCGCGACGGCTGGATCATGCTGACGGGCGGCGGACTTGGCGATTTCCCGTGGCAACGGGCTTTCGACCGTCCGGTCCCCGTCCTCGTCAACCTCGTGACGGGTGAACGGATCGAGCTGGTGAACCTGCCCAACTGGAAGGGCAACTACTAGCCGCATACCCCGGCCGACCCCCGACCCTCTGCTACAATCCGCCCTCCGTGGGGCTATAGCTCAGCTGGAAGAGCACCTGCATGGCATGCAGGGGGTCCGGGGTTCGAGTCCCCGTAGCTCCACCAGAAACGTGGAACCGCCGACCTTCACCCCTCGCCGACGGCGGGGGGTGAACCGTCTCCGGCGACGACCTGAGGCTCGTTCGTGACCGACACCACCGACACCGCGGAGACCCAAGAACCGGCCGGCGCCGCCGACGACGCCGCCGACGGCCGCACCAGGGTCGAACGCTACGAGCCGACCGCCGTCGAGCCGCGCTGGCAGGCGCGCTGGGCCGAGCTCGGCCTGTACGACACGGACCTGGCGGACACGAACCGGCCCCCGTACTACATGTTGACGATGTACGACTACCCGTCGGGCGACCTGCACATCGGGCACTGGTACATCAAGAGCCCGACCGATGCACTGGCGCGCTTCCGGCGCATGCAGGGGTTCAACGTCTTCTTCCCGGTCGGCTTCGATTCGTTCGGCCTGCCGGCCGAGAACGCGGCCATCAAGAGTGGCGGGCATCCCTACACCTGGACGATGTCGAACATCGAGAACATGCGCCGGCAGCTGCGGTCGATGGGCGCGTCGTTCGACTGGAAGCACGAGATCGTCACCTCCGACCCGTCGTACTACCGCTGGAACCAGTGGCTGTTCCTGCGGTTCCTGGAGAAGGGCCTGGCGTACCGCAAGCTGTCACCGGTCGACTGGTGTCCCAACGATGGGACCCTGGCGCGCGAGCAGGTCGAGGGTGTCGACCGCCACTGCTGGCGCTGCGGCGCCTTGGTCGAGAAGCGCGATCTCGAACAGTGGTACCTGCGCACGAC
>JAXDKY010000201.1:0-13493 GCA_034666885.1 Chloroflexota bacterium | reverse complement strand
CTGGCGAGAAACTCCATCCGGACGCCTTCGCGCTCCGTCTCGCCGAGCTCCTCTTCGTCGACGACCAGCTCGGAGCGTGTCCGGCGGTAGACGATCGAGACGTTCTCGGCGCCGTGCCGCAGGGCCGTCCGCGAGCAGTCCATCGCGGTGTAGCCACCACCGATGACGACGACGTCGTTGCCGACCTCGAGCGGCTGGCCGAGGTTCGCCTTCTTCATGAAGTCGACGCCGTAGTCGACGCCGTCGAGCTCCGCGCCCGGGATGTCGAGGGCCACCGCGTCCATGGCGCCCGCCGTGATCGCGATGGCGTCGTACTCGGCCTGCAGCTGCTCGAACGTGATGTCCTTGCCGATCGTCGTGTCGTAGACGAAGGTCACGCCGAGTCGCTCGACGAGGCGGGTGTCCATCTCGATGGCCTCGCGCGGGAGGCGGAAGGCCGGCACGCCGATCAGCATCGTCCCGCCCGCGTACGGCAGGCTGTCGAAGACCGTGCACTGGTAGCCCTTCGTCGCGAGCTCGCGCGCGACCGCGAGCCCAGCCGGGCCGGCACCGACGATCGCCACGCGCTCCGCGCGGGCCGTGATCTGGGGCATGACGTCCGGGATCCCCGACGCCTCATGCCACTCGACGAGGAACCGCTTCATCGCGCGGATCGCGAGCGGGCGGTCGATGTCACCTCGCCGGCAGGCCCGTTCGCAGGGGGCCGAGCAGACGTAGGAGCACATCGCCGCGACCGGGTTCGGCTCGCGCGACAGGATGTAGCCCTCCTCGAACCGGCCCTCGGCGGCGAGGTTGAGGTAGCCGCGGCAGTTCGTCCCGACCGGACAGGCTTCCTGGCACTCGATGTTGCACTGCAACCAGGAGGCGTCGACGGGCTGGACGAGGAATTCCTGGGCGGGGTCGATGGCCAAGCGGGGACGCGCCTTTCCTGGGCTTTCGGGGCTCGGGCGCCAACGGACGATCGGCCGGTCGCCGACCGGCTCAATCTACCATCCGGCTCGTGACGCCTGCAAAGACCGGGCGCTACCGACGGTCGACCGCGGGGCGGTCGATGCAGGCCCGAACCGGTTGACGCTGGCGGCACTCGCAGCTACGCTGGCTGGCAGGGGTGCCGCGTACGCTCCAGTGGGCACGACCGGAGGGAGATGCGGACAGCGTGACGTCCAGCGAGTTCGTCTTCCTGGCATTGGGCCTGTTCCTGGGCGTCGCCGCCGGCGCGGCACTGGTCGAGATCCTGCGTGCACGACCCCCGGCCGCGCGTGAAGTGCGGGTCACGGTGGCAGCGGACGTCGTCCCGCGACGTCGATCGGCGACCCTCGCGGACGACGCCTTTGTCGGGATCCAGGCCGCCGAGCCGGCCCGTGGCGGTCCCGCGGATCGACGCGGCGACGCGCCGGCGATCGCCCCGGGCCACGTCGAACGTCGAACACCCGTTCGTTCCGACCTGGCGACGGCGAGCCAGGCATCCGGCATCTCCAGCCAGGTGTTGGCCGCCCTGATCGGCACGGACGGCGTCGGCGAGGGCGTCGCGCGGCGCCCGCTGCCGATCTCGGGCGGAGCCGATCCGACGCTGACCGCCATCCGCGCCTCGGCGCTGGCCGGCGCGGCCACCGAGGCGACGACCGCCCGGCATGCCCAGACCGCGACCGCGGTCCTTGACTCTCCGGCCGCCAGCGCCGACGACGTGGCCTCCTCCGCGCCGTCGGCGCCGACGGCGCCAGACGTCCGGCCGATCCCGACCGGCCCGTGCGCCGAGCCTCGCCGGCTCGCCGACGAGCGCTGTGAGTTGGCGGTTCGCGCCAGGGCCCAGGCCGGTGAGGCGGATGAGACCCACCGATCGGCGCAGCGGGCCTACGACCAGCACGAGGCGGCCGCCGAGACCGCCGCGGCCGCCGCCGACCCCCGAGCCGTGCGGCGCGCCAAGGACGACGCCCAGGCTCGTTTCCGCGCCGGCCGGGGCAGCGCCGTGACGAGCGAGCAGGTGGAGGCAGCGGCTCGCGAGTGGCTCCTTCAGATCAATGCCATCAACAGCGAGTCTCGCGAGGCGAGTGCGACCCTGGAGAAGGAGCGTGCGGCGGCGGCTGCCATCGCGGTCAGCCTGGAGCGCATCGGCCTGCTGGCGGACGGCGCCCGGATCTCGGCCGAGGCGGCCGAAGCCGGCTGCCTAGCCGCGCGCGAGGCGCTCGCGACCTGCGAGGAAGCCGAGGCCGGCGGCGTGGTCGGTCACCTGCCGGCGGCGCCGTCACAGGCGCCGGAGATCGACGCGATCGATGACGCCGATCCGCTGGCCGGTGCCCTGCGGGGCGGGGGCAACCCGCGCATCTTCCGATTGCTGCGTGGTGATCGAGCGGCCATGGCCGAGCTCGTCGCCGCCCTCGCCGGCGAGGATCCGGTCGATCGCCGTCAGTGGCAGGCAGCGTTCGCCGACCTCATCGATGCGGTCCTCGCCGACAGCATCGCCGCGGGCTCCCTCGACTTCCCGTCCGACCACCCGTTCTGGAGCCCATTCACCCTGGAGCAGGACCGGGAGATCGCTGCCGCCCTGTCCTCGTTGGGCTATCGATTCGATGGGCTCGGCGGATGGCTCGATGGTCGCTTCCCGTCGCAGCGGGACCTGTCGCTGGCGCTGGGCTACGCCGGGCTCGATCCGATGCGCATCCGGCAGTGGCCGACCGAGACCGAGATGACCGAGCTGTTCCGCGACGTGCAGGTCGCGGCCGCCGAACACCTCGCGGGATCCGCCGGCGACCTGACGCTGGGCGAGCTCGTCACGATGCTGGGACGTCGCGCCGACGGCCTCGCGGAGATCTGGAACCACTGGGGCCGGATCCGGCCCCTGCTCCTCGAGGAGACCTAGGGCGCTCCCGGCGGGTCGGCCGGCGAGTCGGCCGTCGTCTCCTCGACGCTGCTCGGCCCCTCGTCCTCGTCGTCGTCGATGATCACGACCCGGAGCGATTCGGCCGCGCTCACCCCGATCGACTGGCCCTCCTCGGCCGCCCAGGCGCGGATCCGGTCGCCGAGCGCGTCGAGGTCGCGGATCTGGCTGCGGTGTTCGGACAGGGCCGCGATCTTGCGCTCGAGCGTCGTCGAGATGTCGACCCACGCGTTGGCGTGGTTCGACCAGAACAGGTAGAGCCGGCGCACGACGTGTGCGGTGAGCCCGGAGCGGGCCAGCGCCGGGAACGCCATCGGGTTGCGGGCCGCCGGGTAGACCGCGTCGACGGCGGCCAGGCCGGCGGCCCGGTGATCGGTGTGATTGACGCCACCATCGCCGTGGAACAGCGTCTCCGGGTCGGTGGCGAGGACCGCGTCTGGCCGGAAGGTCCGGATCTCGCGGACGAGCAGCTCGCGCAGCGCCAGATCGTTGGCGAGGGCGCCGTCCGGCTGGTGCAGGAAGCTGACGCCGGCGTACCCCGTCACCGCGGCCGCGGCGCGTTGCTCCGTCTCACGGAGTGCGGCGAGAGCCAACGGGTCGGCGTCGGGGTCCTCGCCGCCCTGGTCGCCGCTTGTGCAGCACACGAGCCAGCCGACCGAGCCCTCGGTGATCCAGCGGGCGGCGGTGCCGGACGGCCCGAACTCGGCGTCGTCGGGGTGCGCGGCGATGACCATGAACCGGCCGGGACGCCAGGGGTGCGCCGCCGGCGTCGCGGGCTCCTCCGTGGTCACCGGGTGTTGCGACCGGCGGTGACGCGTGCAGGAAACGGTTGCGACGCTCCGAGCCGCGGCGTACCCTTCCCGCCGAGGCTTCGCTCGTCTCCCCCCACGAGCGAAGCCTCTCTCCGTGCTCGGGGAACGAGATCGATCATGCCGCCGGCGTCTGGAGCTCGTCCAGGGCGGCCAGGACCTCCCCGGCATGGCCTTCGGGCTTGACCTTGGGCCAGACCCGGGCGATGCGACCCTGCGGATCGATCAGGAACGTCCGTCGGGCGGTGCCCCAGTAGGTCTTGCCGTAGTTCTGCTTCTCGACCCAGCTGCCATACGCCTCGGCGACGGCATGATCCTCGTCGGTGAGCAGGGTGAACGGCAGTCCGAACTTCTCGCTGAAGGCGCGCTTGCTGGCGGCGCCCTGCGGGCTGATCCCCCAGACATCGGCGCCACGCTCGGTGATGGTCTCGTTCGCGTCGCGGAACTCGCAGGCCTCGACCGTGCAGCCGGGGGTGTCGTCCTTCGGGTAGAAGTACAGGACGGTCCAGCGCCCGCGCTGCTTGGCGAGGTCATGGATGGTGCCCGTGGCATCGGGCAGGGCGACCTCGGGAGCCGAGGCGCCGACGATCGGCAGGTCCATGGTCAGAGCGTAGCAGGGGTCTCGATCACGAGAAGCTGGCCGCGGCGCAGCTCGACGGCGGCGTCGGATCGCTCACGGACGTTCGAGAGGCCCCGGGTGCGGCCCGCCAGCAGCGGCTCGTCGTGGAGCGGGTAGAGGAGCCCGTGGGTCGTGACTCCCTGGGCGTCGTCGCCGATCGGCAGCAGCGAGACGATATCGCCGACGCGACCGCCGAGATCGAGACGCACAGGCTCCCCATCCGGTCCCGGCCCGCGCAGCGCGCGCACCCGCGCGTCCGCCGCGACCAAGGTCACGCCGAGGCCCTCGAGCTCGGGCATGGACAGGAGCCCGAGGTTGGCCAGCGCGTGGTCGATCCGGGGACCGCCGAGCGCGCCGAGGATGGTCAGCCGGGTGGCACCCATCGCCCGGGCCGCGAAGACCGCAAGCTCGGTGTCCGATTCGTCCTTGTCCGGGCGGGCGCGCTCCACCGGCACGCCGGCGGCCTCCAGTTCCGCGATCCCCGCCTCGCCGAGCGAGTCACCGTCGCCGACCCAGCGGTCGATGACCAGGCCGAGCGAAGCGGCATGCCGCGCCCCACCATCGGCGGCGACGACCCTGGCGCCCGACTCGAGCCAGCCCGGCCACGCCGCGTCGAGCGCGGTCCGGGAGCCCACCTGTCCATCGGCGAGGACGATCACCTGCACGGACCGATCGTAACGGCCGGCGGCCCGGCCCCGATGTAGACTCCGGCCGTGCCCCACCCGAACGACCACCCGGCTATCCGCCGCGTCCTCGACGCCGCCGATCGCAAGGGGGTGACCCTCGACGTCGTCGTGTTCGACGAGTCCACCCACACCGCCCAGGAGGCCGCCGCGGCCGTGGGCGCGGACCTCGGGCAGATCGTGAAGTCGCTCGTCTTCGTCGTGCCGGCGGACGACGGTGGCCAGGAGCCGGTCGTGTGCCTGGTGTCGGGCCGGAACCGGGTCGATGTCGCGCGGCTGGCGGCCGTCACGGGCGACCAGGACATCCGGCGCGCCACGGCGCGCGAGGCGTACGAGCTGACGGGGTTCGCCATCGGCGGCATCCCGCCGATCGGGTTCGAGGGCGCGATGCGCGTGATCATGGACCCGGACCTGGGTCGCTATCCGACGGTCTGGGCCGCCGCCGGCCTCCCGACCGCGGTGTTCGAGGTGCCGCCGGCGACCTTGCGCATCCTCGCGAACGCCACGGTCGCACCGATCACCGAGATCCAGCGCGCGGCCGACACGGCGGCCGCCTCGACCGGGGCGTGACCGGCTCGACCCGATCGGTGCCCGAACCGCGCAATGCCACGGTCACCTATCCCGGGGGCCTCCGAGCACGCTGGCGCTGGGGCGGGAGCGGCCAGTCGGCGGCGGTCTTCGCACTGAGCGAGGCGGGCGGGACCCTGATCGATCTCGGCCCCTCGGTGAGCGCCGATCCCGATGCGCTCTGTCGGGCCGAGCTGCGCCTCGAGGGACCGCGTGGGGCATGGGCGGCGCGTTTCGCGTCGACCATCCACGACGAGCCGCGCGGCCTGTACTGGGACACGGCCGGCCTGCTGGTCGTGGCCTATGGGTTCCACACGTTCGGCCTCGACGCCGCCGTTGGGGAGTCACGCTGGGAGCACCGCTCGGCGACCCCGATCGTGGCGCTCCTCGGGTCGCCCCGCCTCGCCCACGTGATCGTCCAGGCCGAGATCGAGACGTTCGCCCTGGAATCGGACGGCACGGTCGCGTGGCGGGTCGCCCACAGCGACGTCGTGACGGCGGCCGAGCTCATCGGCGGCCGCCTGATCCTGACCGGGTTCGATGGCCAGCTCAACGCCCTGGATCCGGCGACCGGCCGGTCTGCGGCCTGAGCCAGCGACGCGGCCCGACACCGCGGACCGGGGTCCGGACTGTGGACAAGCGGTGGATAACCCCGCCCGATGGACCCACATTGGTGGACGAGTGGGTTGACCCCGCGCCGTCGCGGCCCGTAGCGTTCGCAGCAGCCCGGAGGGGCCGAACGATACTAACGGCAGCGATCGCATCAATGCCCACGTGTCGTGGAGGTTCCTACGGGCCCTTCCATGCCCGGCGCGTATCATCGCCGCCGTGGGTCCCCTCCTCTTCATTGGTCTGGGTGTCGTCGCGCTCGGCGCCGGGGCGATGGTGCTGCGCAGCTTCGGGCCCAACTACCGCATCGGGCGGCTCCTGGCGGCGACGCCAACGGTCACCATCGCCGAAGCACGCGAGATCTCCGGCGGCCCCCCTCGCTATGTCGCGATCCAGGGCCGCATCGACGCGGAGGACGAGTTCGAGGACGACGCCCACCGGCCACTGGTGCTGCGCCGGGCCAGGATCCAGCTTCGCCGTGGCTCGGACTGGGTGACCGTCGACGAGCACACGACGGCGGTCGATTTCGAGGTACGCGAAGGTCTCGACGCGATCGCCATCGACCACACCGCGCTCGACACGGGCCTGGTCGTCGTCCCGCGCGAGTCAGTGGGGACCGCCGCGGATGCGCCGGATCGGGTGCCGGTCGGCACCGCCCCCGACGCACCACTCCGCCTTCGGGTACAGCAGATCTCCTCTGTCGAGCACGCGATCGTCATGGGCGTACCGACCGTGGGCCCAGGCGACGGTCCGGTCCGGATGAGCGCCGGCCTGGGTCGGCCCCTCGTCCTGACCACGCTCGAGACGCCCGAGGCGATGCGGATCCTCGCCGCCGACGGCCCACGCCGGCCGCTGTTCGCGGCGGTCGCCTTCGCGCTCGGTTTCGTGGCCCTGACCATCGGCATCGCCTGGGCGTTCCTCGGTGCCGTCACGGCCACGGCGCTCGCGGCGTCCCCGGTCCCATCGGTCGCCGCCGGCGATCCCCGCTCGGCCGGCCAGGGCCCGGGGCTCGTCGGCGACCCGCTGGCCGCGGTGGCGCTGGTGGTCGGCATCGGGCTGGTCACCGCTGCGGCGACCCTCGGCTACGTGCGCCTGACGGGCGGTCGCCGGCCCTAGCCGCCTTCCCACGCACCCCACGGTGCCCGTGGGCCACGCCACATCGGCCCGGTGGGACCATCGGACTATTGGCAAGAACTGTGAACTTGGTAGCCTCCACCCGTGAACTTCATAGTTCTTGCACCTCGATGACGACCCCGCTCCCGCTGCGACCGGCCGACGCCACGCTGTCGGTCACGAAGGCCGCGCGGCTTCTGGGCGTGCACCCGAACACGGTCCGGACCTGGAGCGACGCTGGCCGGCTGCGTTATTACCGGATCAATCCGCGGGGCGACCGGCGCTATCGGCTCGGCGACCTGCAGCGATTCCTTGCTGCGGCCGAGCACGTCGCCACGAACGTCCCGACAGAGGGCCGCGACGGCAGCGGCGGCGGTCGCCATCATCGCGAGCATGGCCAGCTCGGGTCCGGGGCCAGCCATATCCCAGGTCGAGGGGGGCAGCCGGCTTTTCCCCGGGCCGTCGAGATCGCCGATCCGCTCGGCGCGGAGCGGCATCGGCGCGACCTCGCCCTGCTTGCCCAGCTCGCACGCATCACGGTCGCGGGCGGCGACCTCGATGACGAGCTGCTGCGCCTCGCGCAGGAGATCCGTGCCTCGACCGAGCGAGCGCTGGTCGCGATCTGGGAACTTCGCGGCGACCACCTGACGCCACGGGCCACCGCCGCGCCAGCCGGCACCGCCACGCCTCGCCTGCTGGCGCTGCCGCGGGGGTTCGGCATCGTGGGCCGGGCGCTCGACTCCGCACCGACGAAGCTCGCTCCCGCGGATGGCCAGCCGGGGGCGGCCTCCATCGCCCTGCTCGCCGGACCCGACGAACGGGTGACATCGACCGTTCTACCGGGCCGATTCACCGAACTGGCCGTGGCCATCCCTGGGCACGGTGGACCGTGGGGCGTGTTGCTCATGGTCGCCGAAGGGATCGACAGCCTGGGTTCGACCGACCTCGACCTGGCCGCCGTCGTCGCCGATGCGTTGGGGACGATCGTCGGCGTCGCGCAACGCGAAGAGGAGGTCGGGCACCTCCTGCACCGCGCCGAGGCGCTCCGGCGCGTCGCCGGCGATATCGGCAGCCGACTCGACCTTGACCGCATCCTGTCGGGCCTCGTCGATCACGCGATGGTCCTCTTCGAAGGCGACCGCGCGGCGGTGTTCCTGCGCCGGCCCGACGGGACCGACGTGGCCGAGGTGAGCCGCAACCTCTCTGCGAGCTATCTCAATTCCGCGCGAGCGGTGCAACCGCGCTCGCTGGCCGCGGCGGCGGTGGCAGCTCGTCGCCCGCTGTTCGCCGTCGCCTTCCGCGACGATCCCCGGGCGGCCGATACCCGGGCTGCCATCGTCCAGGAGGGCTACGACACCGTCTGTACGGCGCCGCTCATGGAGGGCACCGAGCTGCTCGGCCTGCTGACGGTCTACCACGACGCGCCGCACGCGTGGACCCCCGATGAGCTCGAGACCATCGCCTCGCTCGCGACCCAGGCGAGCGTCGCTATCCGGACGGCCCAGAACTTCCAACAGATGGCGACGTGGACGGCCCAGCTCCAGTCGATCCAGCAACTGGGGACGCGGCTGAGCCACCTCACGAGCGTGCACGAGATCGGCATCGCCATCGCCACCGAGCTCCGCCAGCTCATCGACTTCCACAACGTGCGCGTCTACCGGGTCAACGGCCCCGATCTCGTGCCGGTCGCGATGCAGGGCCAGGTCGGGGAATACGTCGACGAGACCCCGGACCAGCTGCGGGTCGCCGTCGGCCAGGGCATCACCGGCTGGGTTGCCGAGAACCGGGTCGCCCAGTACCTCCCGAACGCCGCGGCGGACCCGCGCGCCAACACCATCCCGGGCACCGAGGACGACCTCGAGGAATCGATGCTGCTCGCGCCGATGGTGTTCGAGGATGAGGTGCTCGGCGTGCTGGTGCTGTCCAAGCTCGGCCTGCACCAGTTCAGCGAGGACGACCTGCGCCTGCTGGTCATCTACGCCAGCTTCGCAGCGCAGGCGATGGTCAACGCCGATACGACCCAGCGGCTGCGCGAGCAGTCGATGACGCTCGAGCGCCAGCTCCTGAGCCAGCGAGCGCTCCTCCAGATCACCGAGTCCATCCTGACGACGCTCGACGCGCGGGCCGTCCTCGAGGGCATCACCGACCGCCTGGGAACGCTCATCTCCTGCGACAACGTGGCCATCGAGGTGGTCGACCCATCGACCGGTCTGCTCACCCCGCTCACGGCACGCGGCATCCACGCCGCGTACTACCTGGAGTCGTGGGCCCCCGGCGAGACGGGCGTCGCGACCTGGGTGGTCGAGCACAACGAACCCGCTTACATCGAGGACGAGACGAAGGATGCCCGGGTCAACCAGTTCCGCGACCAGGAACCTCCGGCCGGCAGCCTCATCGTCGTGCCGCTGCGCGGGCGCTCAGGTGCGATCGGGGTCATGACCATCGAGCGGCTCGGCGCCGACAACACCTTCGCGACCGAGGAATTCGAGCTCGTGAAGCTGTTCGCAGCGCAGGTTTCGATCGCGCTCCAGAACGCGGAGGTCTTCCGCGCCGTCGAGATCCGCGCCCAGACGGACGACCTCACCGGCCTGCTGAATCACGGGACGTTCGAGGATTACCTCGAGCGCTTCGTCCGCGACGAGACCCCCTTCGGCTTGATCATGCTGGACCTCGACGACTTCCGGGAGATCAACAACACGAGCGGACACCAGGCCGGTGACGAAGCGCTGCGACGCATCGCGGCGGCCCTTGTCCGGGCCGGGCGCGAGACCGACCTGCTGTTCCGCTACGGCGGCGACGAATTCGCCTTCCTGTTGCCGAATTCCGATCCAGCCGGGGCGTGGCAGGTCGCCGAGCGGGCACAGGCCGCGGTGAAGGGCCTCGGCGGCCCGGTGACGGCATCGATCGGCGTGGCGACGTATCCGGCCGACGGCACCTCGTCGACCGAGGTGCTGCTGGCCGCCGACCGCGCCTGCTTCGTCGCGAAGCGCAACGGCCGCGACCGGCTCGCGACCGCGGCGGAAGGCCTCGGCCTCGCCGAGGAGTTCCGCCTCCAGCGGCCCACACCCGTCGACTCCGAGATCGCCCCGGCGGGCTGAGGCGACGTGCGCGACGATGGACCCGAAAATGAGCGGTGATCGCCGTCGTCCCGCCGCCACAGCGGCCGTCGCCGTGCTGCTCCCCGCCGTGCTCGCGCTCGTGGGGGCCTGCATCCCGCCGCCGGCAGGTGGGGCGGCCGGGAGCCCGACCACGAGCTCCCAGCCGACCACCGTTGCCGTCGCGACGCCGGCCCCGACCGTCGTTCCGTCCGGTCCGACCGCGCCGCCCTCCTTCGTCCGACCGACCCCGACGCCGCTCCCGACCTTCCTGAGCTACGTCGTCAAGGCCGGTGACACGCTGGACTCGATCGCCCTGGCCCACGGCACGACGGCCCGCAGCATCGCCTTCTGGAACCGCTCGGGGTACCCATCGCTCGACCCCGATTCAGCGGCCAACGCCCCCGACCGGATCAAGATCGGCTGGGTCCTGCTGCTCGTACCCGACATCGAGATCGACGAGGACCAGACCTTCCCCTAGAGGATCAGCCCGGAGCGAGGTCGATGAGGAACTGGGGCGTCCAGACCTGGGACCAGGCTCCGCTGAAGCCACCGATCGTGGCCACGACCAGCAGGACCATGAAGAACCCGATCACCGCGAGGTCCGTCCGGTCGTACGCGAGATGTCGGAGCCAGGTCCGCCGGCCGGTCCCGAAGCCGCGGAGGTCCATCGCATCGATGGTGTCCTCCGCACCGGCGATGGCGTTGACGACCGTCGGGACTACGACCGGGACCGAGCTCCGGACGCGTGACAGGAATCCCGCCTTGCCCGCCGACCAGTCGAACCCGCGGATGCGTTGCGCGTCGGCGGTGGTCTGCAGGTCGTTGGCGAGCGACGGCAGGAACCGGAACGTCAGGTCGATCCCGAAGGCGAACTTCTCCGGCACGCCGAGGCGGTGGAAGGCGACCCCGAAGTCGGCCGGCGCGACGGCGAAGGCCAACGGGAAGCCGATCGTGGCCATCGCCAGGTAGCGCATCAGCTGCGTGACTGCGAGGCTCAGCGACTCGGCAGAGATGGGTGCCCCCAGCAGCGGGATGCGGAAGAGCACGTGGGCCTGCTCGAGGGTCACGCCGGGCGCGTCGCCCCCGCCGATGATCATGTTCACGGTCACGAGCAGGCCGATGAACACGAAGACCACCGTCCAGTTGCGGCGGATCTGCCGCCACGGGATGCCGGCCAGGGAGTAGTAGGCGACGGAGATGAGGAGGAGTCCGAAGATCACCCGGCCGTCCCAGACCTGGAGGACGGTGAAGATGAACAGGACGATGGCGAGGATCAGGACACGGGGATCGCGGCGTGCCAGCCACGATCCCCGGCCCAGATAGCGTGGGGCGATGTTCATGGGCTGCCCCTGACCCCTGGCCTATCGGCCGAGTTGCGCCTTCACCGGCTCCCAGGCATAGACCAGGATCGGGACGAGGATGATCGTGCCGATCAGGTCACCCACGATGACCGGGATGTACAGGGTCGAGACGATGGTCCCGATGTCCATCTTCTGCAGGATCGCATCCGTGAAGATGAACAGGAACCCGACGACCACCGCGATCGCGCCGGCGACCGCGCCGCCGATGGCCCGATCACGCAGATTGCCGTTGACCCAGCGGGCGAGATACATCGGCGCGAGGCCGGCGATCAGGCCGACGAGGCCGTTGGCGATGCTCCAGTTCCAGGACGTGAGCGCGCCCCAGCCGGAGATCTGGTCGCCGATGCCGTTCCCGACGAGCCCCGTGAAGAACCCGACGATCGGGCCGAACGCGTAGCCGAAGAACGGAACGAGCGCGAACGCCGGCCGTACCGACACGGTGCTGCCGGGGATCGGTACCTGGGCGACGAGCAGGATCCCGTAGAGTGCCGCACCGATGGCGGAGTAGACGATGGTCCGCGACGTGACCTCCCAGAGGTTGTTGCGCCGATCCATGGTCAAGGTGGACATGATCTGATCTTCCCTCCAGAACACTGACAAGACGGTTTCGCTGCGATCAGTGCTCGGTCAACAGTTCACTCCCTCGGCCTCCCTTCCAGGCCCTGGTCGCGATGTCGGACCGTCGAAGACGATCCGGCGCGCCAAGGTGTCGGCATCGAGGAATCTCCCCTCTGCCGGCCCCCACCGCATGTTGGCCTCCATCAGCGACGTGAACCGCAGATTGCACGCCTTCCAGCGCACCGGGTCCGCGATCACGTCCATCGGAGGGCCGTCGGCCACTACCCGGCCCTCTCGAAACAGCAGGATACGGTCTGCGTGCGTCAATGCAAGGTCTACATCGTGCGTGACGAGATAGAGGCTGCGCAGCCCCGGGATCGCGACGACCCCGCGCATGAACTCGGCGGCCGTGCGGTGATCCTGGCCGGCGGACGGCTCGTCCAGGATGAGCGTGCCGGGCCGGAGGGCCAGCGCGATGGCCAGGGCGAGCCGTTTCTGCTGCCCGAACGAGAGCGCCAACGGTGGGCGCGTCAGGATGTCCTCAAGCCCGTCGAGTGCCGTGCGCCGCAGGCTGTCGGCCACGAGATCGTCGAACGTGGCGGGATCGCGTCCCATGTTCCGCGGCCCGAACAGGAGCTCGTCCTCGACCGTGCGGGCGAACAGCATCTGGCTCGGGCTCTGGAAGACATAGCCGAATTCGGTGGCGAGTTGCGCCGTGCGGCGTCCAGCGTGCGAGACGCCATCGACCATGATCGCCCCGCTCGTGATGTCGAGCAGCCGCATGGCCGTTCGGAAGAGCGTGGTCTTGCCCGACCCGTTCGGGCCGAGGACGGCAACGACCTCGTCGCTCCCAAGCCGGGCGTCGACGCCGTGCAGGATCGCCGTGTCGCCGATGGACGCGGTGACGTCGCGGAATTCGAGGCGCGCGGTGGGCTCGACGAGGGGGGCCGGCGCGTCGGCGGCGGGGTGCGGCGTGTCGGCGGCGGGGTCCGGCGCGTCGGCGGCGGGGTCCGGCGTGTCGGCGAGGGGCGGCGGTGCATCGGCGCGTTCGGCCCGGACGCGCCGCAGCACGATGTCGAAGGGCAGCTTCACCGCCACCGGGTCCGCGATGTCGAGGAACCCGTCGACGCTGCCGAGATACCGCGTCCGGCCCTCCTCGAGGTACAGCACGCGGTCGGGCCGCAGCGCGAGCGCCTCCTCG
>JAXDKY010000200.1:0-11754 GCA_034666885.1 Chloroflexota bacterium | reverse complement strand
CCGCATTGATGACGTGCCGCGCGACGCGTCGCGAACGCGTGCTGGTGAGCCGCGGGGTCCATCCGCACTACCGCGCGACGCTGCGGACGTACTTCGGCGGGGGACTGGAACTCGACGAGATCCCGCTCGTCGCGGAAGGCGAAGCGGCGGGGACCACGGACCTCGCGGCACTGGAGGCGCTGCTCGCGGAGGGGGAGAGGCCGGTGGCCGGCGTGATCGCCGCGAACCCCGACTTCCTCGGGCTCCTCGAACCGATGCCGCGAATCGGCGAGCTGGCACACGCGGCCGGCGCCCTGTTCGTGGCGGTGATCGAGCCGGTCTCGCTCGCGGTCCTGGCCCCACCAGGGGCGTACGGGGCCGACATCGCCGCCGGCGAGGGCCAGCCCCTCGGCATCTCGCCGCAGTACGGCGGCCCGTACCTGGGCATCCTGGCGTCGACGGATGCGCTCGTTCGGCAGATCCCGGGGCGGCTCGTCGGGATGACCACGGATCTCGACGGCCAGCGGGCGTTCGTCATGACGCTTCGCGCGCGCGAGCAGGACATCCGCCGCGACAAGGCCGCCAGCAACATCTGCACGAACCAGGCCCTGTTGGCGCTGGCCGCCTCCATCTACCTGGCCGCGATCGGGCCGCATGGGCTGCGCGACGTCGCCGCCGGCGGGGCCTCGCGAGCGGCCGAGCTCGAGGCGGCGCTCGCCGGGATCGGCGTGGACCGGCTCCACCCCGGCCCATACCTCAACGAGTTCGCCGTCCGCGTTCGTGACGCACGGACGGTGCATCGCCGCCTGATCGAGCGCGGGTTCCTTGCCGGGCTCGTCCTTGCCGACGCCGAGCCGGACGACGGCAGCCTGGCCGAGGGCCTGCTGCTGTGCACGACCGAGATCACGACCTCCGGCGACATCGCCCGCTTCGTGGCGGCGCTGGACGAGGTGCTCAAGAGCCAGTCGCCGGCCGGAGTCGATGGCGCAACCGGCGCGGCCGGCGCCGCCCCCGCCGGCGGCACCGTAGGCGCCACCGGGACGGCGATGGACGGGTCGAAGAGGCCGGCCGCGGGAGCCGCCCGATGAGCGTCACGGGCCCCAAGCTGCAGCCGACCCTCTTCGAGCGTAGCCGCCCCGGCCGTGGTGGCGGCAAGATCCCGCACCCGCCGAAGGACGCACTGGATCGATTGCCGGCAGAGGCGCGACGCACCACGCCGCCGGCGCTGCCCGAGATGAACGAGCCGGACGTCGTGCGCCATTACGTGAACCTCTCGCAGCTGAACTTCGCGGTCGACACCGGCTTCTATCCGCTCGGCTCGTGCACGATGAAGTTCAATCCGAAGCTCAACGAATGGGCGGCCCGGCTGCCCGGCTTCGCCGAGCTTCACCCGATGGCGCCGGACGAGGTCGCCCAGGGCACGTTGCAGCTGCTGTGGGAGCTGGAGCAGGCGCTGGCCGAGATCTCCGGCATGCGCGCGGTGACCCTCCAGCCGGCGGCCGGAGCGCAGGGCGAGCTGACCGGGATCCTGATGATCCGCGCCTACCACCGCGAGCGGGGGGATCTCGAGCGCGACGAGGTGCTCGTCCCGGACAGCTCGCACGGCACGAACCCCGCCACCGCGTCGATGGCCGGCTACCGCACGATCACGATCCCGTCCGCCCCCGACGGCGGGGTGGATATCGACGAGTTCAGGGAAGCCCTCGGCCCGCGCACGGCCGCGGTCATGATCACGAACCCGTCCACGCTCGGACTGTTCGAGACGCGCATCGGCGAGCTGCTGAGCGCGGTACACGAGGTGGGCGCGCTGGCGTACATGGATGGCGCGAACCTCAACGCCATCCTGGGCCGGTTCAAGCCGGGCGAGGCGGGCTTCGACGTGATGCATTTCAACGTGCACAAGACGTTCAGCACGCCGCACGGCGGCGGCGGCCCGGGCGCCGGACCCGTCGGGGTAGGAGAGCGCCTGCTGCCGTACCTCCCGTCGCCGCGCGTGCTCCAGCAGGACGACGGCACCTTCCGTCTCGAGCGGCCCGACGAGCGACCGAGCTCGATCGGCCGGCTGCGCGCGTTCGTCGGCAACACCGGCGTGCTGGTCCGCGCGTACGCCTACATCCGGGCGCACGGGGCGAGCGGGCTGCGCGAGGTGAGCGACGACGCGGTGCTCGCGGCCAACTACCTCAAGTCGCGGCTGGCCGGGACCTACGACCTGCCCTATGACCGCGCCTGCAAGCACGAGTTCGTCGCCTCGGCGTCGAGCCTGAAGGCCAGGACGGGCGTACGCACCCTCGACATCGCCAAGCGCCTGATCGACTACGGCTTCCACCCGCCGACCATCTATTTCCCGCTCATCGTCGATGAGGGCATGCTGATCGAGCCGACCGAGACCGAATCGGTCGAGACCCTCGATGCCTTCGCCGAGGCATTGATCGCGATCGCCGGTGAGGCCGAGACGGATCCCGAGATGGTCAAGGGCGCCCCCCACACCGCCCCGGTGAAGCGGCTCGACGAGGCCACGGCGGCGCGTCACCCGAATCTGCGCTGGCGACCGATGACTGGCGCCGAGACTCCCTGCCCCGACTGAGGTTCGTGCACGGTTCGTCTCCGGTCGTGCAGCTTTCGTGCACGGACTGAACCTTTTGGTCCATCGAGCGGTATGGTTCTGGTACTAGACCGGGGGATCATGCCCGCGTGCACGGAGAATCACGACGAACGACGAGACGGCCCTCGAGACGCCCGTCGGCGCACGTACCGCTGCTGAGCAAGATCTGACCCAGCCGATCGAGCCAGACGACCTTGCGCGCTTCGAGGCCTTGTACGAACGGTTCCATGCCTACGTGTTCCGGACGGCGTATGCGCTGACCGGCGATCGCGGCCTGGCTGAGGAGATCCTGCAGGACACGTTCGTGCGGGCCTACCGGCATCGGACGAAGCTGTGGGTGGATCGATCCCCACTGCCCTGGCTCAACCGCGTGGCGCTCAACCTGTGCTACACGCGCCTCGGTCGCCGCCGCCTGCCGACCCGGGTGATGGACGACGTCGTCACGGATACGCTCCGTGACCAGGCCCTCGGCCCCGATGAGTGGGCCGAGCACCAGGAGCTGTGCGAGACGGTCCGGACCGGGATCGCGGCCCTGCCGCCGAAGCACCGTCACGTGGTCGCCCTGTATTACCTCGACGGGCTCTCCTTGCAGGAGACGGCCGAGGTCCTGGGCGTCCGACTCGGCACCGTGAAATCCCGGCTCCACTACGCGCTCGACAAGCTGCGCCGCGAGCTGGTGCCGCAGACCGCGCCCATGGACGACGTCGCGCTGCCGGTCCCCGTGCGGCCGCAACCGGGCGTCCGGCGGCCGCGATGATCCGCCGCCGCCCGGGCGCCTGCGCCGCCTATCGTCCGGTCTTGCTCGAATTCGTCGAGCGCCGCGCCCTCGGACCGGACAGTCCCGCCGCGCTCGATCACCTCGCCCGCTGCGAGCGATGTGAGCGCGATCTCAGCGAAGTGGCCCAGACGATCGTCGCCCTGCGCCGGCTGGGGGAGCGGGCGCGCCAGATCGAGGCTCCGACCGATGGCTGGCCCAGCCTGCGCGAGCGGCTCGAGCGGTCCCAGCGCGCCGCCGACGATGCAGCCCGCCGGCTGCGCCGCGCATTCGGCAGCGCGGTGGTCGGCATCGCGGTCGTGGCCATGGTGGCCGTCTCGAGCCTGACCGGGACGGTCACGAGTGGGCTGGTCGATCGGCCTGCAGTCGCCTCGGGGGCGCGACCGGCGACGTCGACCGTCGTCCGCCGATACGACCCGTTCGCCCAGCTCTTGACCGAGGGCATCGTCCTCGCGATCGCCGGCGGACCGGCGCGGGTGGCACCCGCCGAGCGGGTCCAGAACGTCCCGATGTCGACCGACCGGATCGACGACCCGCCGGTCTTCGCGACCATCCACATCACCCCACAGCCCGTCGCGCCACGGACGGCGTATCGGACCTGACGGCGAGCGGCGACCCGCCGCCTCGCTCAAAGCAGAAAGGAGCAAGGCTTCGGCAAGAGCGAAGCGCGAATTGACGCCACGGCGCCGATTGCCCCCTATACTGCACCGACTGCCGCGCCTGACGGGCCGGATTGGGAGGTCTGGGGCCCGTCGCCAGAGCGGTTCATGGCTCGACGCAGCCTGACGGGGCCGTCGATCCCAATGGCATGAGGAGGATACTTTCGGATGATCTCGACTAAACGTCGCGGGTTTGCGGTGCTCGCCGTGTTCGCCATGATGGTGAGCGCGTGCGGTGGCGCAACCCCGTCCGGCAGCCCGGCTGGGTCTGCCGCTCCGGGCGAATCGGCACCTGCGTCCAGCGCTGGAGCCGCCACGGGCGACTTCACGTTCGTCGTCGACAGCGAGCCGACCACCCTGGCCGGCACTCCTGACGACCTGCCGACCACCTGGATCACGAACATCCTGTACACGACGCTGTACCAGCCGGACTACAAGCTGGTCTACCAGCCGTGGGCGGCCGATGGCCCGCCGGACACGTCCGCTGACGGCCTGACCTGGACCGTGAAGCTCAAGAAGGGCATCAAGTTCCACGACGGCAGCGAGATGACCGCCGACGACGTGAAGTTCAGCTTCGACCTGATGGCCTCGCCGAACTGCCGGGTCAACCCGGATTCGTGCTCGGCCATCTCGGATAACGTCGCCTCGACCGAGGTCGTCGACCCCAACACCATCAAGTTCACGCTCAAGCAGAAGTACGCACCGTTCATGTCCAGCGGTCTCGGCAGCGTCTACATCCTGCCGAAGGCCGTGATCGAAGCGTCTTTCGCCCGCTTCCAGGCGGCCGCTGGCGCGGTCGACAAGGCCGCGGTGACCGCCCTCGTCAAGAAGGTCGAGGACGCCACCAGCGCCGACAATCCCACGTGCCAGGTCGCTGAGGGCGCCACCGTGCCCGACACCTGCCTGTTCGCAACCTACACGGCCGACATCGAGAAGCTTCTGGCCGACGCCGGCATCGAGCCGGTCAACAAGGCGGGCTACAACACGGGCGGCGAGTCGGGCACCGACTTCGACCCCGAGGCGTACGCCCAGGGCATCCTCACCCAGCTGCAGGACCTCGACAAGTCCCTGGCGGCGACGTCGATCGACGCCATCGCCCAGGCCCAGAAGATCATCGACTTCGGCAAGAACCCGATCGGTTCGGGCCCCATGAAGTTCGTGAAGTACACGGCCGGTGAGAACGTCGAGCTCGCACGCTTCGACGACTACTTCGGCGGCACGACCGGTGTCGATCCGCAGAAGATCCCTGCCAAGGCGTTCGCCGTCGTGATCCGCAGCTCGGCTGCCGCCACCGCGGCTCTCGGCAATGACGAGATCCAGTGGCAGCCGAAGATCGAGTCGGACGCGTACACCACCGTCAAGGACAACCCCGGCGTCCAGATCGCCGAGTATCCGGACAACGGCTACTACTACATCGCGTTCAACCTGCGCGAGGGCCATCTCTACGCGGACAAGGCCCTGCGCGAAGCGTTCTCGATGTGCATCGACCAGGCCAAGACCGTCGAAGTCGCCACCGGCGGCAACGGCGTCCCCGTCGAGGCGAACACCCCGCCGTTCTCGTGGGCCTTCAACGCCGCTGTCACACCGTACAAGTACGACGTGGCCGCAGCCAAGGCCAAGATCGAGGGCGCCGGCTGGGCGCTCGGTAGCGACGGCATCTATGCCAAGGCTGGCAAGAAGCTGTCGTCGACCCTGTTCGTCCGCGTCGGCCGGCCGCAGCGCCTCGCGTTCGCCGAGCTCGCTCGCGACCAGCTCAAGGACTGCGGCATCGCGATCGATGTCCAGGAAGGTGACCTCAACACCGTCCTGATCCCGAAGGTCCTCGACTACCCGAACGACTTCGACACGTATCTCGGCGGGTGGTCAACGGCCCTCGATCCGGACGACTACTCGATCTTCCACAGCTCGGAGATCCCGTCGAAGGAGACGCCTTCGGCGAACAACTTCCCGGGCTGGAAGAACGCTGAGGCCGACAAGCTTCTTGAGCAAGGCCGCCAGGAGCTGGACCAGGCCAAGCGCACGGAGATCTACGCTCAGTTCCAGCAGCTCATCCACGATGAGCTTCCGTACTACTTCACGTGGGCGGATCTGGCACATACCGGTCTGTCGAAGCGGGTCAGCTCCCAGAACGAGCCGCTCGACCTGACCAGCGTTGGCATCAACTACTACAACGTCGATGCATGGACCGTCGCTCCCAAGTGAGCCGGCGAACCTAGCGAAGCCGTAGTAGTGGCACGGGCGGTGGCGAGAGCCACCGCCCGTGCCGTACCATCCAAATCCGACGACTAACGGCGACCCCGGGGCGCATGGTTCGACGAGCGGAGCAGTGAATGGCTACGTACGTTCTACGCCGCCTGATCCAGGCCATCCCGATCCTGATCGGGATCAGCGTCATCTCGTTCCTGATCATCAACCTCGCGCCGGGTGATCCCACGGATCGCTTCCGATCCGGCCGCGTATCGGCCGAGACGATCGCGAACCTCATCCGGCTGTATGGCCTCGACAAGCCGCTGCCGGAGCAGTTCGTGAGCTGGTTCACCGCCTTCTGGCAATTCCCCTTCCGCTCCGACGCCTGGGGCTTCTCGTTCGTCGACGGCCGCCCGGTCGTGGAGAAGATCTTCGAGAAGATCCCGACGACCCTCGAGCTGATGCTAACCTCGCTGGTCTTGACGATGATCGTCTCGATCCCGCTGGGCGTGCTGGCCGCCGTCAAGCAGTACAGCTGGGCGGACAAGATCATCACGACGATGGCCACCGTGGGCTACGCCCTGCCGTCGTTCGTGCTCGGCATCCTGTTGCTCTACATCTTCTCGATCAAGCTGAACCTGTTCCCATCCTTCGGGCGCCACACGCTCGGCCAGGAGAGCAGCTTCCCGGACTACCTGCGGCACCTCTTCCTACCCGTGTGCAGCCTGGCGATCCAGCAGATCGCGGGGTGGAGCCGCTATATGCGCTCCTCGATGCTGGAGGTCCTCCAGCAGGACTATGTCCGGACCGCCCGGGCCAAGGGGCTGCCCGGATCGCGCGTGCTCTACAAGCACGCCCTCAAGAACGCCCTGCTGCCGGTCATCACCCTGCTGGGCCTGAGCCTCCCGAGCCTGCTGGCCGGCGCCGCGATCACCGAATCGATCTTCACGTGGCCCGGTCTCGGCCTGCTGGCCGTCCAGAGCGTGACCACCAACGATTTCCCCGTCGTCCTCGCGATCGTCATGATCGGCGGGATGATGGTCCTCCTGGGCAACCTGGTGGCCGACGTCCTGTACGGGTTCGTCGATCCCCGGATCAAGTACTGAGGGCCGGCATGGAACGCATCGATACCACCGTCGCGACCCGGACGGGTGCCACCACCGCTGCGAGCGGCGGCGACGAGGACGAGGTCGATCTCATCCCCGTCCGCACGTACTGGATGCTGGTTCGACAGCGGTTCCTGCAGCACCGCCTCGCCGTGATGGCCCTGTTCCTGATGGCGTTCCTGGTCGCCATCGCGATCATCGTCCCGACGCTGACGGGCGATGCCTACACGAAGACCAGCCTGTCCAAGGCGATGCAGCCGCCGTCGCTGTCCATGCCCCTGGGCACCAACCAGATCGGCCAGGACATGTTCCTGCGCCTGATGAAGGCCCTCCAGACCTCGCTCTTCATCGGCTTCATGTCGGTCGTGATCATCGGCCTGATCGGCGTCACCCTGGGCGCCCTGGCCGGTTACTACGGCGGCTGGGTCGACAACGTGATCATGCGCTTCGTCGACGTGATCCTGTCGCTGCCGGTCTTCTTCATGATCCTCATCATCGTCGCCGTCCTGGGCAAGGGGTCGGCCCTCGTCGTGGTCATCGCGATCGGGTTGACCGGCTGGACCCTTGCCTGTCGCCTCGTCCGCGCGGAGTTCCTCAAACTCAGGGAGGCCGACTTCGTGCAGGCGGCGAGGGCGCTGGGGGCGTCGAACCGGCGGATCATCGCCCGGCACATCCTGCCGGCGGCTTTGGCACCGGTCGTCGTCGCCGCGACGCTCGGCATCGCCGACTCCGTGGTCGCAGAGGCGTCCCTATCGTTCCTCGGCTTCGGCATCAGTCCGCCCGAGGCGAGTCTCGGCAACCTGCTCAAGAACTTCGAGGAAGACATCCAGGTCCGGGCCCACCTGCTGGTCCCGCCATCGGTCACCATCGTCCTCGTGGTGCTCGCCGCCAGCTTCCTCGGCGACGGCCTGCGCGATGCGCTCGATCCCCGACAGCGGGTCGAGTCGAAGTGACGACCGCCTTTCGAGAGTCCCGCGCGAGCGGTCGCCAGGATCCCACCCGGCCGCTCCTCGAGCTCAAGGGCCTGAAGACCCACTTCTTCACCCAGGACGGAGTGGTCAAGGCCGTCGACGGCGTGAGCTTCACGATCGGCGATGGCAAGACGCTCGGCGTCGTCGGCGAGTCCGGCTGCGGCAAGAGCATCACGGCGATGTCGATCCTGCGGCTCATCGGCCGGCCGGGGCGGATCGTGGACGGCCAGATCCTCCTGGACGGGCGCGATCTCGTGACGGTCTCGGAAGACGACCTGCGCGACGTGCGCGGAAACGCGATCTCGATGATCTTCCAGGAGCCGATGACCTCGCTCAACCCAGTGTTCAGTTGCGGCGACCAGATCGCCGAGGCCGTCGCGCTGCACCTGCACGTCGACCGTAAGGCGGCCATGGCCCGCGCGGTCGAGATGCTCCAGTTCGTCGGGATCCCCGACGCCAAGCGGCGAGCGAAGGAGTACCCGCACCAGCTGTCGGGTGGCATGCGCCAGCGCGTCATGATCGCCATGGCGCTCTCGACCAACCCGGCCCTGCTCATCGCCGACGAGCCGACGACCGCCCTGGACGTCACGATCCAGGCGCAGATCCTCGAGCTCATGAAGGAGATGCGCACCCGGAATGGCATGGCGATCATGCTCATCACCCACGACCTCGGCGTCGTGGCCGAGATGGCCCATGACGTCGTCGTCATGTACGCGGGCAAGATCGTCGAGCAAGCCGATGCCACGACCACCTTCGAGCGACCGCATCACCCGTACACCAAGGGGCTGCTCGCGTCGATCCCACGCCTGGGCGAGCGGCGCACTCGCCTCGAGGTCATCAAGGGCACCGTCCCCAACCCGCTGAATCTGCCGAAGGGCTGCCTGTTCAAGCGTCGCTGCCCGTACGCCATGCCCATCTGCGACACGGCACCGCCGCTCCAGATGGTGGAGCCGGGCCACCTCTCGCGTTGCTGGCTCACCCCGAACGGCGAGCCACCGGCCGTCGGCGCGGCTGCGCCCCCGGACGTCGCTGAGGCCGAAGCCGCTCGCCTGTCGGTAGAGACCGTCGTGCCGGCCGAGACACCGGTCATCACCCAGCCGGCCCTCTCGTGAGCGAGTCGTTCGGCGTGTCGTCCACCCCCGAGGCGGCCAGCCCGCCGCCGTTCACGGCCGCGTCGGCCGAGGCCGACACCACCAGCGGCGTCCACGCCAAGGGCGGCCAGACCGAGACCCTGGTCGAGGTCCGCGACCTCGTCAAGCACTTCGAGATCCGTGGCGGCCTGCTCGGCATCCGCCAGATCGGTGCTGTCCAGGCGGTCGATGGCGTCAGCTTCGATGTCCGCCGCGGCGAGACCCTGGGCCTCGTCGGCGAGTCCGGCTGCGGCAAGACCACCCTCGGCAAGGTGCTGCTCCGGCTGATCCCGCCGACGTCCGGGAAGGTGATCGTCAACGGCCGCTCGATCTTCGAGCTCAACAACCGCGAGATGGTCGCCGTCCGACGGGACATGCAGATCGTGTTCCAGGATCCGTACGCCAGTCTGAATCCGCGGATGACGGTCGGCGAGATCGTCGGCGAGGGTCCGTACGTCCACGGCCTGCGCGACAAGCGCGAGCGCGAGGAGGTCGTCCGCGAGCTCCTGTCCCGGGTGGGCCTCAACCAGAGCCACATCCACCGCTATCCCCACGAGTTCTCCGGCGGCCAGCGCCAGCGCATCGGCATCGCCCGCGCCCTGGCATTGAACCCCGAATTCATCGTGTGCGACGAGCCGGTGTCGGCGCTGGACGTGTCCATCCAGAGCCAGGTGCTCAACCTCCTCGACGACCTCCAGCAGGAACTCGGGCTGACGTACCTGTTCATCGCGCATAACCTCGCGGTCGTCGAGCACATCAGCGACCGGGTCGGGGTCATGTACCTGGGCAAGCTCGTGGAGCTCGCCTCGGTCGACGACCTGTACGCCACGCCCGCGCACCCCTACACCGTCGCGTTGCTGTCGGCCGTGCCCGAGACCGATCCGCGCAAGCGCAAGAAGCGCATCGTCCTCAAGGGCGATGTCCCGTCGCCCGTCGCGCCTCCGGCCGGCTGCCGGTTCCACACGCGCTGCTGGCTCCGGGAGCGACTGGGCAACCCAGAGCGCTGTGTCAGCGAGGAGCCGTTGCTGCGCGACATCCGACCCGGCCAGCAGGCGGCCTGCCACTACAGCGAGGAGATCACCCCGCAGACGATCGAGGTCGTCAGCCGGACTGCGGATGCCGTGGCCACCGCGGAGCCGGCGGCGGGCTGAACCATCGGCGCCGAGGGCCGCGAGTCCCTTCCCGCACGGCGTTCGGTCAGCGAGCGAGCAGCCCAGCGCGAGCGCATGCGCCACGCTGGGCGTGACCGCTACTCGAGTCTGCTACGGACCCTCCAGGCCGGCCAGGAGCTGCCGTGGCAGCAACCGGGGCGTGGCCGACGGCTCGCGTGGCACCCCATCGCCGCCACGCTCCTGCGCATCCTCGCCGTCGGCGTCCTGCTGTACCTCGCCGTGACCGCGGGGCTCGGGATCTGGCGCGACGGCCGCGTCGACGTGTGGGCCGGACCGGACGCCACCGTGAGCTCCGGTCAGCGCCTGGCCGACTGCCCGCTCGTGGGCTTGGTCCGGGACGACCTCTTCCCGAACTGGATCCGCTTCAGCGGTGTCGTGTACCGCCTGACCGACACCATCCGGCCGATGGGCTTCCAGGCCGACCCCGACTTCCCATCGACCGGCTATTCGCTCGGATCGATGACCCTGTACCGCGTCCTGAACACGCCTGACGGACAGGCTGGCGACGTCGTCGCCGTCAAGCTCGACAACACGGCCGTCGGTCGCGTGTACCGGGCGACGCGCGACTGCAGCTGACCCGGGCGTCATGGCGGGCGTACGGCGGGGGTGGATCGTGGTGCTGCTCGCCGTTTTCGTGGCCAGCTGCGCCAGCGCCCCCAGCCCGGCTCCATCCCGCGGCCCGACCGCGGCGCCGACCGCCTCGCCCTCACCGACGCCGCGACCCGAACAGACGCTGACCGTGGCGATGGCCGGCGATCTCTCGGGCGGACTATCCAATGCCGCCGCGGGGCCTGACACGCCGCGGGTCGCCTCGTTCCTGTTCGACGGCCTGTACGGCCGTGATGCCCACCTCGCGCCGGTGCCCAGGCTCGCTGCCACACTCGCTACGGTCTCGGCGGACGGCCTTACTTGGACGATCCGACTGCGCAGCGGCGTGACCTTCCACGATGGGACCGACCTGACGGCCGACGACGTCGTACAGACCTACGAGATCGCGCGCAGCCCGAATTGCCGTTTCGCGGCGGCCCTGTGCGCCGGCAGCGTCCTGGCGGCCGTGAGCAGGGTCGACCCGCTGACGGTCGCCTTCACGCTTCGCGCACCGCTGGCGAGCTTCGCCACGACCCACCTAGGGATCTGGATCGACAGCAAGGCGGCCGTGGATGCCGCGTACCG
>JAXDKY010000199.1:0-2609 GCA_034666885.1 Chloroflexota bacterium | reverse complement strand
TCCGGCGTGTACGGCAGCTCGTACCCGATGTAGAGGTGGTAGCGCTCAACCCCCGGCAGCTCCGTAAATCGGTAGCGAGGCACATAGATCTCCGCGGTGAACCGCACGATCGAAAGGAACTCAGGCTGCGGCTCGGCGAGCGTCTGGCGCGTGCGGATCGCGTCGAGGTCCATGCCCTTGAGGAAGGCATCCACCGCATAGGCCGCGCGCCGGCCTTCGGCGATGGCCTCTACCACCGTCGCCGCGCCGATCCGGACGTCGCCAGAGGCGAAGACGCCGGGACGGCCCGTCGAGAACGTGACCGCGTCGGCCTTGAGCCGCTTCTGCTTCGTCGCCTCCGGGCCCTCGTTGCCGGGCTGCGCGACCCAGTCGAGCTCGGGGCCCTGGCCGATGGCCAGCAGAACACGGTCGCACGGGATCGTGAACTCCGTGCCGGGCGCGGGCTCCGGCCGTCGGCGACCGGACGCGTCGGGCGCACCCGGCTGCATCCGGATGAACTCGACCCCCGTCACCTTGCCGGTCTTCTCGTCGGTGACGACCCGGACCGGGCCGGCCTGGAAGATGGCGGTGACGCCTTCCTCGATCGCCTCGTGGACCTCGTCGGCCGCCGGCATGTCCTTCATGTCGCGGCGGTAGACGAGGGTGACCTCCGCCGCGCCCTGGCGGACGGAGGTGCGCGAGCAGTCCATCGACGTGAAGCCGCCGCCGATGACGACCACGCGCTTGCCCTTGTGACCGGGGTACGGCAGGCCGAGCGTGGCGGTCCGCAGGTACTCGAGGCCATCGATGACCCCGTCGGCGTCCTCGTTGGGGATCCCGAGCTTGTTCGTGTCGTAACAGCCGATCGCGACCACGACCGAGTCGAAGCCCTGCATCGTCAGGTCGTCGAGCGTGAAGTCGCGCCCGAGTCCGGCGTTCACGACCATCTTCGCGCCGAGGCGCATGACGGACTCGTATTCGGCCTCGAGGACCTCGACCTTGGGCAGGCGGTACTGCGGGATCCCGTAGCGGAGCATGCCGCCGGGCGAGGGGTCGCGCTCGAAGACCGTGACGTCGTGCCCGGCGATGAGCAGGTAGTAGGCGGCCGCCATGCCGGCCGGTCCGGAGCCGATGACCGCGGCCGTGCGGCCAGAGCGCACCTGCTGCTCGAACGGGACGGGCGGGTCCACGCCGTCGTCGAGCATGGCCTTGAGGACCTGGTCGCCGGCGTAGCGATGGGTGTCCCGGATGGCGATGGCCTCGTCGACCTCGTCGCGCCGGCAGTGGTCCTCGCACGGAGCCGGGCAGACGCGGCCCAGCACGGACGGGAAGGGGATCGTCCGCTTGAAGATGCGCGCCGACTCGCGGAAGTTGCCCTCGGCGTTGGCCATGAGGAAGCCCGGGATGTCGATATGGCTCGGGCACTTGTTCTGGCACGGCGGCAGGCAGTACGCGTTGTGGTCGGAGAAGATCAGCTCGAGGTTCGTCCGGCGCAGGCGGCGGATGTCCTCGGTCTGGGTCTGGACCTTCATGTCCGGCTCGCATGTGCGCGAGCAGGAGATCGGCGGATGCTCCTCGCCCTCGACCTCGACGACGCACATCCGGCACGCCCCGAAGCCCGGCAGCTTGGGCTCGTAACAGAGCGTCGGGATCTCGATCCCGTTGTCGCGGCAGACCTCGAGGATGGTCTGGCCCTCGAAGCCCTCGACGACGCGGCCATCGACCTCGATGCGGATGCGCGGCGTGGCCTGCGGGCGCTGCGGCGACTGCGTATCGAGCAGGCGCTCGGCCAGCGAGTCCGATGCCGCGGCTGGGCTCGTGCTCGGGGCGGGGCTGCGCTCGGGACGGGCCAGGGTGTCGGTCATCGGGACGCCTTTGTCGATGCCGGCTCGGGACGGCGGGCAGGGTCGAAGTCGGATGCGAAGTATCGCATCCCGCTGGTCAGCGGGAGGGTGGCCAGCCGCTCGTGGTCGCACAGGGCCGAGGCGACGATGTCGGCCGCGAGATCGGTCGCGAGCTCCAGGTCGACCGGGCGCAGCAGGCCCTGCTCGCGACGCGCGACGATCTCCGCGATGCGCTTCGTGCCGATGCGGCACGGGATCGACTTGCCGCAGGCCTCGTTCGAGCAGAACCGGGTCAGGACGCCGACGAGCTCGAGCAGATCGGTCCGATCGTCGACGACGACGACCGAGCCGGAGCCGAGGTGGGCGCCGGCCGCGCGCAGCGGCTCGAAGTCGTAGGGCGTGTCGAGGACGTCGGGCGGCAGCAGGCCCCCGGACGGACCGCCGACGAGGACCGCCTTGAGGGTGCGGCCACGCGGCAGCTTGCCGCCGAGCTTGAGGACGTCGCGTAGCTTCGTGCCGAGCGGGACCTCGGCGATACCCGTGTCGCCGCCGGGCGTCCGGACCTGCACGAGGACGGTGCCGGGGCTGCCGGCCGTGCCCGTGGCCTGGAACGCCGCGGCACCCTCGCGCACGATCCACGGCACGGCGGCCAGGGTCTGCACGTTGTGGACGAGCGTCGGCCGGTCGAAGAGGCCCCGCTCGGCCGGGTGCGGCGGTCGCTGCTCGGGCTGGCCCCGCTTGCCTTCGAGGGCCTTGAGCAGGACCGTCTCCTCGCCGAGCATGTAG
>JAXDKY010000198.1:0-2646 GCA_034666885.1 Chloroflexota bacterium | reverse complement strand
TCGCGGTGATCGGCGCCGTCATCGGGGAGTACTTCGGTGGCCCGCGCCAGGCTCTCGGCATCTACATCACCGGCGAGGCGACGCTGTTCCGGTTCGCGAATGCGTGGGCCGCCATCCTGATGGCCTGCGCCCTGGGCATCGCGCTGTACCTGGTCGTCGTCTTGGCGGAGCGGATCCTGCTGCCATGGCATGCCTCAGGAGCACGCGGCGAGCGGGCCTGATTTCACGAGGGTTCGGACATCGCCGCCGGGAGTCCTGTCGGCTAGGATGCGCGAACCGCAAGGTAAGAGGAGGAGCACATGAGGACGTGGAAGCGCGCCCTGACCATCAGCGTCGTCGCGGCGCTCGCCCTGGGAGCCTGTAGCTCGTCAGGGACCGGGACCGGCAGTCCGGCCGTCACCACCGCACCGAGTACCGGCGCGAGCGCGGGTTCGGGCGCCAGCACGGAACCCAGCACGGGAGCCGCGACCAAGGTCCGTCTCCAGCTCAAATGGGTCGCCCAGGCGCAATTCGCCGGCTACTACGCGGCCGTCGACCAGGGCTATTACGCCGACGAGGGGCTGGACGTCCAGATCCTGCTCGGGGGCCCGGATATCGACCCCGTCCGCGTCGTCGCCTCCGATGGCGCCGAGTTCGGGACGACGTGGGTCCCGGCGATGCTGGCCGCCCGCGAAGGCGGGGCCGACGTGGTCGACATCTCGCAGGTCTTCCAGCGCTCGGGCACGCTCGAGGTGTCCTTCACCGACAAGAACATCACCAAGCCCGAGGACCTCAAGGGCAAGAAGGTCGGGAGCTGGCTCGGTGGCAATGAGCCCGAGCTGTTCGCGGCGCTCAACAAGGTCTCGATCAACCCCGACGACCAGACCCAGGTCCAGGTGATCAAGCAGGACTTCGACATGTCCGGCCTGCTGTCGGGCAATCTCGATGCCGCGCAGGCGATGATCTACAACGAGTACGCGCAGGTCCTCGAAGCCAAGGATCCGGCGACCGGCAACCTGTATCAGCCGACCGACCTGAACGTCATCTCGTTCAACGACGTCGGGACCGGGATGCTGCAGGACGCGATCTTCGCGCGCGACGCCTACCTCAAGACACCGGGCAACGAGGACGTCGCCGTCAAGTTCCTCACCGCCTCGCTGAAGGGCTGGGCGTATTGCCGTGACAACGCCCAGTCGTGCGTCGACATCGTGCTCAAGAACGGATCGACCCTCGGCGCCAGCCACCAGGCGTGGCAGATGAACGAGGTCAACGGCCTGATCTGGCCGTCCCCGAACGGCGTCGGCGCGCTTGACGCGACGGCGTGGAGCCAGACGGCCGAGATCGCGACCACGTACAAGGTCCTCAAGGCCGCGCCGACCGAGGGTGCGTTCCGCACGGACCTCAACCAGAAGGCGCTCGACGCGATCGGAACCTCGGTCGATACCAAGGGTTCGAGTTGGGTCAAGGGCGTCGTCGACCTGAAGGAGGGCGGCAACTAGGCCGCGTCCATCGCTGATCCGAACGGCCGGCCCCTCAAGGGACCGGCCGTTCTGCGTTGGGCGGCCGTTCTGGGCGGCCGCGGCCCCGCCGCTGGCCCGTCGCCATCGCCCGCGTGCTGCGCGGCCCCGGGCGCTGCACGGCCCCGCCGCTGGCCTTCCGCCTTCGTCCGCCTCCTTCGGCCCGTCGATATTCACCCCGTGGCTAGAACCTCGCCATCGACGGGCTTATCGGCACGAATGAGCCGTCCGCGACCAGAACCCGCCCGTCATCCACGCACGATCCGCAAGGTGGGTTGCCGCTCGCGGAGCGGTGGCGGCTCGTTATGGTCGCTGGTGTTCCGCTCCTAGCAATGCCACGCATCAGGATGCGGATAAGCGGCGGCAAAGGGCGGCCGAACATCATCGCTGGATGTCGCCCCGACGACGTCCCACCGACCTCGAACGCGAGATCGTCCGCCTCTCCAGCGCCGTCTCCCTCTCGCTCGGGCAGGTCGTCCGAGCGGGCCGGATCCGACTCGGCCTGACACAGCGTGTCGTTTCCGCGCGGGTCGGGATCAGCCAGACAGCGTGGAGCAGGATCGAGCGCGGGCTCGGCGGCCACGTTCCGCTCCAGACGTGGGTCGCCATGGGGGTCGCGCTCGGCCGGCCGCTATCCGTGAGTTTCTCGCGGCCGCTCGGCGAAGCGCGGGGCCCGGCCGACGCCGGTCATCTCGAGATACAGGAGTGCGTTCTCGGCATGGCCCGGACCAGCGGCCGGCACGGAACCTTCGAGCTGCCGACCCGACCGGCTGATCCATCACGCTCCACGGATGTCGGGATCCGCGACGATCGGAACCGGGTCCTTATCCAGGTCGAATGCTGGAACACCTTCGGGGACCTCGGCGCTGCCGTCAGGGCGACCAATCGCAAGGCTGTCGAGGCCGCGGCCTACGCGATCGCCACGAGTCCCGGCAACGCCGAGGCCTACCGCGTGTCGACGGTGTGGGTCGTTCGCGCCAGTGCTGCCAATCGAGCCCTCATCGCGCGTTACCCGAACATCATCGACGCAGCATTCACGGGTTCGTCCCGGCGTTGGTGTCGAGCCTTGGCGGACGGGGGCAGACCTCCGGACGAGCCCGGCATCGTCTGGTTCGATCCGGCGACGCGTCGGTTGACCGAACATCGTCGC
>JAXDKY010000197.1:0-7703 GCA_034666885.1 Chloroflexota bacterium | reverse complement strand
CGATCCGACGACGGTTCGACTGGCCGCTGGGCATCGATCCCGTGACAAGGGCGCGAACGGCGGCGACGGCACCGACCGACGTCCTGACGGTCCTCGAGGTGTGCGCCGGCGAGCCGTTCGTCCGCGTCGAGGTCTCCTTCGAGAACCGGTCACGCGACCACCGCGTGCGCTTCCACGTGCCACTCGCCGGGCCCGCGACCGGAAGCGCCGCGGAGGGGCAATACGCGGTCGTGGAGCGTGGTCTCGACGTCGAGGGCGGGCACGGCGAGGTGCCGCTCGCCACCTTCCCGGCCCGGGGGTTCGTGCACGCCGCCGGCGTGACCGCGCTGTTGGACCACGTCGTCGAATACGAGGTCGTCGATGGCGCCGAGCTCGCGCTCACAGTCCTGCGCTCGTTCGGGTTGATCAGCCGTAACGACAACCCCTATCGCGAGGACCCGGCCGGTCCGGAGATCCCCGTGCCGGCGGCCCAGTTGCTGGGTGAACGGTCCATGCGTTTCGCGCTGATGCCGCATGCGGGCTCATGGTCGACGGCCGGGGTCCTGGCCATGGCGGAGCGCTATCAGCACCCGGCCGTCACCGTGCGAGGCGCGGGGCCCCGAGACGAGGGCACGGCCGGCTCGGGCAGCACGCCGGGCGGCGCGGCGGGTGACGGTCGCGGTCTCACGATCGAGGGCGACGGCGTCGTGCTCAGCGCCCTGCGCCGTCGCGGCGATCGCCTGGAGCTCCGCATCGTGGCCGAGACGCCGATCGCGACCGAAGCCATCATCCGCGGCCCCTTCGACGAGGCTCGCGACGCGGACCTCCTGGGTCGCCCGATGGGGCCCCTGGTCGGTGAACCCGGCCGGCTCCGGGTGCCGCTCGGGCCGTGGGAGATCCGCACGATCCACCTGCGCCCGGCTCCCGAGAGAGCCACCTGAGCGACCGGTCGTGGACAGATCGCCAGCGTCGTGGTTGCGATGTGCGTGAAACGTTGACAGAACGAACGGGCGGACTCTAGGCTCGCGCAGGATGGCAACCCGCCATCGGCCTTCCAGGTCCACCCGTACCCACGGGGCGGGCGACCGCGGAGGAGCCGGTCGCGACCGTTGGCTGGCCGGCACCGTTCGATGCGAAGCGAACAGCCGGTCGCACGGACCGCGCCGGAGGAGGAGACCGCGAATGGTCATGCGCTCGAGCGCCACTCGCGCCACGTTACGGGCCCGCCCGACCCCCGGGTCGAGGCCCATCCCACTAGGAGTCTGTCGATGAGCCGATCCTTACGACTATCCGCGTTCGCCCTTGCGGCTGCCCTCATGGCGGCTGCCTGCGGCCCCGCCGGGACGACCGTCCCGCCCGCCAGCGGCGGGCCTGCGGCCAGCGCCCCCGAGAGCAGTGCCGGCGGCAGCGTCGCACCGGGCCCCGCCGGTTCGATCAACGTCCTGTCGCTGTGGGGCGGCAGTGAGGAGAAGGCCTTCCAGGCCGTCCTCGCCGACTTCACCGCCAAGACCGGCGTGACCGTCAACTACGAAGCCGACCGCCAGACGTACTCCACGACGCTGCAGTCGCGCATCACGGGTGGCAACCCGCCCGATATCGCGATCATCCCGGGCATCGGCTTCCTGCGCCGCTTCGCCAAGGACGGCTCGCTCAAGAAGATCAGCGACCTCGGGGTGGACACGGCCAGCCTGACGGCCAACTATCCGGAGGGCTTCCTCGCGGCCGGAACGGTCGACGGCGAGCTCTACGCGATCCCTGCCAAGTACAACAACAAGGGCACGATGTGGTATCGCCCGGACGTCTACAAGGACGCCGGCGTCACCACCAACCCGAGCACGTGGGCCGACTACAAGGCTGCGCTTGACGCCACCAAGGACAAGCCCGGAGCCATGGCGCTCGGCGCCAAGGACGACTGGAACTTGACCGACTGGTTCGAGAGCATCTATATCCGGCAGGCCGGCGTCGACGCCTACGACAAGCTGTTCAGCGCCGACGGCGACTGGACCGACCCGACTGTCCAGAAGGACGTCGACACCATGCTCGAGGTCATCAACGACAACTACGTCGTCGGAGGCATCGACGCGGCCGTCGGCCGCGCCTGGACTGACGCGATCGCGCAGGTCTTCAAGCCGGCCCCCGAAGCGGGCACGTTCTACGAGGGTGGCTTCGTCGGCGGCATCGCCACCGGCCAGACCAACACCGCCCTGGTGATCGGCGAGACGATCGACTGGTATCCCTTCCCGAAGATCAACAACACCGATGAAGTCACCACCTTCGGTGGCGACGTCGTCGGTGCCCTCACGGACAGCGATGGGGCCAAGGCCTTCCTTCAGTACGTGATCACGCCCGAGGCCAACAAGGTCTGGGCCAGCACGGGCGCCATCGTGTCACCCAACAAGGGCGTCGACACCAGCGCCTATCCCAACGACCTCGTCAAGCGCGAGGCTGAGTCGCTCACGAGCGCTTCGGCCATCCGCTACGACGGCTCCGACCTCCTGCCTGCCGGCATCGCCGGCGAGGGTCTCGGTGCCCTGCTCCAGCGAGCCATCCGTGGCGATACCATCGACTGGGCAGACTTCCAGACGCGCGTCAAGGCCGCCTGGGACGCCGAGTGACCGAGTAGTGTTCTAGGTCCAGCACTCGAGTGGGCGGCCTCCGGGCCGCCCACCACCGAGTCCCGCGGGAAACGAGGGAAGGGATATGCAAGCGGATCCCCCCGGCGGCATGGAACGTGTCGCGATCAGCTCGATCGGCGTCGCGAAGCCGCCCGCTCCTCCCAAGCAGATCGGGCGGCGGTACGACCGCACTACCCTGCTCTTCCTCGGCCCGCCGGCCATCCTCATGGCCATCTTCCTCATCTATCCGACGATCTACACGATCGCCCTCAGCTTCAACCGCGGCCGCCGCGGTGAGTTCAACGAGTGGGTCGGTTTCGACCACTACATCAACCTGCTGACGGGCGACAAGAGCTTCCTCGACCTCAGCCACTTCCCGCCCGAAGGGGCCATCTGGAACAACGTCCTGTGGGCGGTCTTCTACACGACCCTGGTCATCTTCCTGGGGCTCGTCGTCGCGGTCCTGGCGTCCCGGGTCCGCTACGAGTCGATCATCAAGGCGGTCGTGTTCCTGCCGATGGCCATCGCCGCCACGGCGCTCGCGATCATCTGGAATTTCGTCTACGCCCCGGACTCCAACATCGGCCTGCTGAACGCGATCCTCTCGCCGGTCACGGACCGCGGGATCTCGTTTCTCGGCAACCCGTCACTCGTGAACGCGGCGCTCATCGCGGCCGGGGTGTGGGGCTCGGTCGGGTTCGCAACGGTGATCCTGTCCGCGGCGCTGAAGAGCATCCCGAGCGAGATCCTCGAGGCGGCCCGAGTCGATGGCGCGACCGAACGCCAGGTCTTCTTCGGGATCATCATCCCGATGGTCAGCCTGCCGATCTCGGTGCTGGCCGTCACCCTGCTCGTGAACGTGGTCAAGCTGTTCGACCTGATCTACGTGTTGACGGGCGGCGGACCGGGCGTGAAGAGCCGGGTCATCGCCTTCACGATGTACAACGACTCGATCCCGGGCGGCCAGTTCGGCCGCGGGGCAGCCGTAGCGGTGATCATGCTGGTCCTGCTGATCCCGATCATGGCCTACAACATCAGGCGCTTCCGCAGCTCGAGGGTGACGTAGATGACCGCAGTCGCAGAGCCCCGAGCCAGCGCTCATGAGCGCACCACCAGCGCCCGGATCGTGCGCTTCCTGAACAAGACGCCCATCCACATCGCGCTGGGGATCATCGCGATCATCTGGCTGGCACCGACCGTCGGCCTGCTGGTGACCTCGTTCCGCCCCCGTAGCGACATCCAGGTCACCGGCTGGTGGGAGAGCTTCCTGCAGTTCCGCTACACGCTCGCGAACTACGGCGAGGTGCTCAGCGGGCAGGGCATGCTCCAGGCGTTCATCAACACGTTCCTGATCGCCGTGCCCTCCACGCTGATCCCGCTGGTGCTGGCGTCCATGGCGGCCTACGCCTTCTCGTGGTTGCACTTCCCGTTCCGCGACGGCCTGTTCCTGCTCGTCGTGGCGCTGCTGATGATCCCGGTCCAGGTCGCCTTCATTCCGCTGCTGAAGCTGTTCGCGCCGACCGGGCTCCTCAACAGCTACGGCGCCATCTGGCTGACCCACACCGCGTTCGCCCTGCCGTTCGGGATCTTCCTGTTACGCAACTTCTTCATTACGTTGCCGCGTGACCTCATCGAGGCGGCTCGCATCGATGGCTCATCGACGATCGGGATCTTCCGGACGATCGTGGTGCCGTTGTCCGTGCCGGCCATCGCGGCCTACGGGATCTTCCAGTTCCTGTGGGTGTGGAACGACCTGCTGATGGCCCTCGTGTTCGTCCAGAACGGCAAGGCGTGGCCGATGACGAAGGCCATCCAGAACCTGCTTAGCCAGTACGGCACCGAATGGCACCTGCTGGCGGCCGGGGCGTTCATCCTGATGGCCGTCCCCCTGCTCGTGTTCTTCAGCCTCCAGCGCTACTTCGTCCAGGGACTGCTGGCGGGATCGGTCAAGTAGGCGGGGCCCTCGACGCCCTGCCTACCGTCCGGGTCGCGACCTGGAACATCCGGGCGGCCATCGGCCCGGGCGATCCGTTCCCGCCCGCCTGGTGGCGGCATGTCCGGCGTGATCGATTGGAGCGGATCGCGGGCGTGATCCGGGACCTCGACGCCGACATCGTCGCGCTCCAGGAGGTCAGCGTCTTCACGCCGAGTGGCGCGCTCAACGACCAACCGATCGACCTCGCTCGCCTGACGGATCGGCACGTCCGCTATGCGGCCGTCCACGCCTTCGCGTTGATCGAGCCCGAGGACGGCCGGTCGATCGGCGCCGCGACCTGGGGCAACGCCGTGCTCACGCGCCGACCGCTCGATGACGGTTTCGCCGTCGGGCTGCCGGTCGGGGGCGATGACGACCCGGTGGAACCTGCGGACAGTGGGTTATCGCTCGCAGGCGTGACGTTCGCCGACGCCCCGTATGGCACGCGCGAGCCTCGATGCGCGATCGGCGGGCGCCTCGCGACGGCGGCGGGCGATGTCGCGATCCTCACTGCCCACCTGACCTACGCCGGGACCGAGCAGCGCCGGCGACAGGCCGACGAGTTGGCCAGCATGGCGTCCGGGCTCGGTGGCCCGGTGGTCGTGGCGGGCGACTTCAACGCCGCGATCGAGGGGTCCGAGCTCGGCGCCCTCTCGAGCGGGTTCGATGACGCGTTCCTGGCGGCCGGTCTCGAGCCCGGCGATCCACGGCGGGCGTCCTGCGGACCGTTTCGGATCGACCACCTCCTGAGTCGCGGCCTGCGCGCGCTGGATTGCCGGGTCGTGACCGAAGCCGGGGACGCGTCCGATCACCTGCCGGTCGTGGCGACGTTCGAGCTCGCGGCTCCTTCGGGCTGACCTGGCGACTCGCTCGGCCTGAGGCGCGACTCGCTCGGCCTGACTCGCGGCCCATCGGCCCGACCGACGCCGCGCCCCGATGGCCTCAGCCGGCGAGACCGTCCCGCAACCGCTCGACCTGCTCGACAAGCTCCGCCTCGCGGGCGCGCGCGCCCTCGATGACCGCCGGTGGCGCCTTGGCTATGAACGCTTCGTTCGCCAGCCGCTCCCGGGCCGCGGCGAGCCAGGTCTCGGCGTCCGCCAGCTCGCGTTCCAGGCGCGCGCGCTCGAGGGCGCTGGCGCCCGCATCGGGCGCCGTGGGCCGGATGGTCGCCTCGATATCGCCGGCCCCGGCGACGACCGTGAGGTCGCCCGCGGCCCGCGTCGCGTCGAGCGCCTCGGGGGTGAGCTCGCGGTGGAGCGGTCGGGCTCGGGCTAGCCGCTCGAGCGCCGGGCGCAGCGACTCGAAGGCCTCGCCGAACTCGACCGGGACGAAGACCCGGGTCTCGAGCCACGCGCCGGCTGGCAGTCGGGCCGTTGCCCGCGCGTTGCGCAGGTCGCCCACGAGCCCGATCAGCGTAGCGACATGCCGCTCGGCGGCGAGGTCTCGCTCGTCGGCCCCCGGCCAGCGGGCGACGATGAGGAGATCGGGGTCGGAAGCCCGGTGTGGGATCGCGGCCCACAGGGCCTCGGTCACGAACGGCATGACGGGGTGCAGCAGCCGCAGGTACGTGTCGAGCGCCTCGACGAGGGCCCACCAGGTCGCCTCGCGTGCTTCGGCCGGCAGTGACTCGTCGGCCAGCCGGACCTTGGCGAGCTCCACGCCCCAGTCGCAGAACTCGTTCCAGATCGCGTCGTAGAGCAGGCGAGTCACCTCGCCGAAGGCGTAGCCGGCCATGGCCTCGTCGACCGCGCTGACGGTCGCCGCAGCGCGCGACAGGATCCAGCGCTCGCCCGGGCCGAGGTGGCCGGCGTCGGGCAACCGGCGCTCGGCGCCGGCGTCGATCGTGGACGGTCGTGCCCCGGCCACGAACCGTGTCGCGTTCCACAGCTTGTTCGCGAAGTTCCGGGCGTTCTCGAGCTTCGAAAGCCCGAACCGTTGGTCCTGGCCGGGGGCCGCGCCGTGGATCAACGCGAACCGGAGGGCATCCGCGCCCGACTCGTCGATGATCCCGAGCGGATCGACGACGTTGCCCGTCGTCTTCGACATCTTCTTGCCCAGCGGATCGCGGATGAGCCCGGACAGGTAGACCGTATGGAAGGGCTCGCGGTCCGTGAGGTGGATGCCGAGCATCATCATCCGGGCCACCCAGAAGAAGATGATGTCGTAGGCGGTCTCCATCACCGAGGTCGGGTAGTAGCGCGCGTAGTCGGCGGTCGCGTCCGGCCAGCCGAGGGTCGAGAACGGCCACAGCCCCGAGCTGAACCACGAGTCGAAGATGTCCGGGTCCTGCTGGAGCTCGCTCGCCGGGCGCCCGCACACCTCGCAGGCTGTTGGCCCGGCCTCCTCGGCCGAGACCGTCACGTGCCCGTCCGGGCAGTACCAGGCCGGGATGCGGTGGCCCCACCACAACTGGCGGCTGACGTTCCAGTCGCGGATGTTCGTGAGCCAGTGCTCCCAGGTCTTCACGAAGCGCTCGGGGAGGATGGCGGTGCGGCCCGACCGGGTCGCCTCAAGGGCGCGGGCGGCCAGCGGCTCCGTTCGGATGAACCACTGCGTCTTGAGGCGCGGCTCCAGAACGTCGTCGCTGCGCTGGCAGCGCCCGACGATCATCTCGTGGACCCGCGCCTCGACCAGGTCGCCGCGCTCCGTGAGCGCATCCACGATGCGTCGCCGCGCCTCGTAGCGATCGAGGCCGTCGAATGCCGTGCCGGTGTTGGCCACGGTGGCGTCGTCGGCGAGGATCGTGAGGGCGGGCAGGCCATGGCGCTTGCCGGTCGCGTAGTCATCCTGGTCGTGGGCCGGGGTGATCTTGACGGCCCCCGTGCCGAACGCGCGGTCGACCACGTCGTCGGCGATGACCGGGACATCGCGTTCGACGAAGGGGATCCGGACCCGGCGCCCGACGAGGTCGCGGTATCGCTCGTCGTCGGGATGGACGGCCACCGCGGTGTCGCCGAGTATCGTCTCGGGACGGGTGGTCGCGACGACGATCGACCGATCGGGGTCGGGGTCGGGCTCGCCGGTCGCATCGTCGATGAGGTGGTAGCGGACCAGCCAGAGCGTGCCGGTCTCCGGGGTCGGGATCACTTCGAGGTCGCTGACGCTCGTCCGGCAACCCGGACACCAGTTGACGA
>JAXDKY010000196.1:0-3640 GCA_034666885.1 Chloroflexota bacterium | reverse complement strand
GTCATAGAGGGCGGCCGACTGCCCGGCGTTTCCCGCGCCGTTAGTGCCAGTGACGAGGACCGCTCCGTTGTTGAGGAGGGTGGCACTGTCGATGTGCGTGATACCGGGGTTTCCCGCCGCGATCCAGTTTCCCGCGATTGGGTCGTAGATCTCCGCGGAAGACGCCAGGCCGGTTCCACCGCTCTCGCCACCGACGACGAGAACCTCGCCGCTTCGAAGCAACACCGCGAAATGAGCCTCTCGCGCCATGGCCAGGCCGCCGGTCAGGCTCCACATCCCCGTGACAGGGTCGTACAGCTCGGCCGACGCGAGGACTCGACCCCCGTAGGCGCCGTCGCCACGAATTCCCGGGGCCGCGTCGGCGCCTCCCACCGAAAGGACCCTGCCGTCGAGCAGAACTGTTGCGGTGTGACGGTCACGGGACGTGATCAACGGCCCAGTCGCCTGCCATATTCCGGTTTCCGGATCGTAGAGTTCGCACGACGCCAGCGATATCGTGCCCTCGCCGCCGCTCCCGACGAGACCGCCTGAAATCAGTACCTTGCCGTCTCCGAGCAACGAGGCCGTGTGGAAGCGACGTGCCGCGGCGAGGCTGCCGGTGACGCTCCACGTCCCCGCAGTCGGGTCGTAAATCTCGGCCTCGTCCAGCGGCGTGCAGCACACAAAGCCCCCAGCCGCGAGGACTCTGCCGTCGGCGAACAGCGTGGCTGTTTGGTACTCGCGGACAGCCTTCATGTTGCCCGTCGCGGTCCAGGCCGAGGGCTTCGGCGTGGGACCCGGCGTCTCATCGGCAGACGCGGAGGGCATGACTGTTGACGGCGGCGACGGCTCCACCGATGTCAGCCTGACGAGCCCCGAACCCGCGGCGATCGCGCCCCCGATCAGGGCAGTCGTGACAACGGCGGCGGCCAGCAGGGTCAGGTTGCGCCTGCTCCCGAACGAGCGCTCAGCGGTCGACCGGGTCCGTGGAATGGCCGCGATGCTGGCCCGCAGCTCGGTCAACGCCGGCTCGGCGTCGTCGATCTCGGATTGGTACCAAGCTCGGAGGCGCTGTTCGAGCTCTCGGTCGGTCATCGGTTGGTTCCCTTGGCGTCGGCTACATCGATCACGGCGTGCAGGCGCTTCAACGCGTAGTGGAGGCGAGACTGAACCGTCCCAGGAGGAATGCCGAGCCGGCTGGCAATCTCATCCACCGTGAGGTCCCGGTAGTAGCGCAGCGCCACGATCACCTGGTGGTCCGGCGACAACGTCGCGATGGCCGTGCCGAGAACATCGCGATCGTCGGCCTGGCCGATGGGATCGCCAGATGCGTATGCAACCTCGGCCGAAATGTCGGTCGCCCGCCGGCGAGAGGCGCTTTGAAGACGGTTGCGGCATGTGTTGACGAGGATCCTGTCGAACCATTGTTCGAAGCGGTCCGGATCCCGCAGCGTCGACCACTTCCGCCAGGCCTGGACGAACGCGTCGTGAGTCGCGTCCTGGGCCTCGCCGGGGTCGCGGAGGATGGCTCGGGCGAGGCGGTAAGCAGCATCGAGGTGCTGGTTGGCTAGCGCCAGGAAGGCTCCGCCGCGCTCGCTCAACTCGTCGGCCTCATCGGGCCGGCTGTCCACCACTTCGATAACCTCAGACGATTGCCTCACGATGACATGACAATCGAGCGAGGCAAAACCTTCAACGTGGCCGAGAAATCATTGGAGCCGAGCCGCCGCGTAGCGCCCGCGAACATCGCCATCCCGACCTGAGATTGACGGCTGCTTGGGGGTTCGGGAGATCGCCGTCCTAGATTCGGCCGCTGAGGCGTTGCTGGCTGCAGTTGTTGAGCATCGGCTATCCTTGGCGCCGCGCCGACATAGCTCAGTGGTAGAGCAGCTGTTTCGTAAACAGCAGGTCCTCGGTTCAAATCCGAGTGTCGGCTCCACTCCCTCTTTCGTGCTCACGTAGAGCAGACAGCCTGGAGTAAGCACGGTCCTCGCGACCATCCCGTCCAACTTGACGACCTGCCACCAGGCGCGAGGGACTCATCTCCCGAACCTCGAAGCCCCATGCCTTCGACGCAGCATGTCTCGCCGATCGAGTGCCGCCTGGTGAGCGCTCGGCCGGGCGGGGTTGAGATGCAGGTATTCGCCTGCATCGCCGTTTCCGCTCGAGAAATAACGAACCGCGTGCTTCGACGATAACGACTTCTCGGGATGCGCCACAGGCGCCCTGACGGCACGCTCCGATTGCTCGCCATCCGGCGGCCAGCGGATCGGAGAAGTTCATGAACCACTGGTACACGGCCGACTTGCTTGGACGCGATCACCGCGCTGATTTCGACCGAGAGGCAGCCGGCAACGTGCGTCTGAAATTGGCTCACAGCACAGCCGAACCTCGGCCAGGTGCCCCTGATCTCAATTCGGGAGGGCCCCGCCGCTGGCTGGCCAGCCTTGGCGCCTACCTCCCAGCCCGGTGGGCTCGGCGTGGAGTCGTGTCGGAGCGGTAGGCCGTGATCACAGCAGTGTGGCGGCGCATGAGGTGACCCGGCGCGAGGCTCGTATGATCGAGCCTATGGCGGAACGGCTGGTCAGTCCGGTATTCATCGGACGTCGGAGGCAGCTCGCCGCGGCCACGTCGGCGATCGAGCGAACCGTCGGCGGTCGTTCTTCCCACCTCCTCGTCATCGGCGAGGCGGGCGTCGGCAAGACGCGGTTCATCGACGAGGTCGCAGCCTTGGCGACCGCCCGCGGCGCGATCCTGATCCGAGGCAGCTGTCGCGCCGCGGGAGACGGCGGAGTGCCATACGCACCGATCGCCGAGGGCCTTCGCGGGCTCCTCCGTGACGCCCCTGCCGACCTCGTCGCTTCTGCCGTCGGCTCCTCAGGGCCGGATCTTGCGCGGATCGCCCCAGCCTTCGGACCCGAGAAGAACGTTCCCCGACGCGAACCCGCCGATTCTCTTCAGGCGCGCTTGTTCGACTCGCTCCTTGGTTTCATCGAACGGCTGTCACAGCGGTCGCCGGTCCTGATCGTCGCTGAGGATCTGCACTGGGCCGACGCCGCGACACGTCATGTGGTCGCCTTTCTCGCTGGCACGCTGCGGACCGAGCCAGTGACCATCGCGTTGAGCTACCGCTCGGATGAGCTCCCTCGGCGTCACCCGACCGTCACCTGGCTGGCCGGCTTGGAACGATCCGACCGGCTCGAGCGGATCGATCTCGCGCCGTTCGACGAGGTAGAGACCCACGAGCTGATTGTCGCGATCCAAGAGTCGGAGCCAGTGCCAATGCTCGTGGAGCGGATCCATCGGCGCTCCGAAGGAAATGCCTTCTTCATCGAGGAGCTCCTCGGCGGACATCATCCGGAGCGCGGCGAAGGCGGCCTCCCGCCGACCCTGCGGGACGTTCTCCTGGGGCGGATAGCGTCGGCGCCAGAGGCCGCCATCTCGGTGGCGAGTATCGTCGCGGTCGCTGGTCGGCCGGTGGAACATGATCTGCTCTCCGCCATCGCCGGAACGCCCGAACCGGATCTTCTCAGCGCGGTCCGGGAGGCGGTCAGTGCGAACCTGCTGGTTCCCAAACGCGTCGGCGAGGACGAGGGATACGCCTTCCGGCACAGCCTGCTGCGGGAGGCCATGTACGAGGAACTATTGCCCGGTGATCGTC
>JAXDKY010000195.1:0-6027 GCA_034666885.1 Chloroflexota bacterium | reverse complement strand
AGGCGGATCCCAGCGCTGTCGACCTGGGCGACGACGCTGTGGGTCTCCATCGCGTACTGGTACACGCTGGGAAACACGTAGTCGCCCTCGATGACGATGTCGGCCGTCGCAAACACGGCCTCGATATCGCCCCGCTCGATGCCGTAGCGGTAACAGACATTGCCCTCGCGTTCCGGCAACGTTCCGAGGCCATGGAAGTCGCCCGGTCGAAGCGGATCGTCGTGCACGAGGGCCGCCCCCGGCTGGAGGGCATCGTCGAGGCTGGCTACCGGCGACAGTTCCTCGTAGTCCACGACGATCGCGCGTACCGCCGCCTCCGCGATCCCGGGCTCCGTCGCGGCAACGGCGGCCACGGGCTCGCCGGCGAACCGGACCCGGTCGATGGCAAGGATCGGTCGGTCCTTGATGGCGTGCCCGTAGAACGGATCGATGTCCATGAGGTCGGCCGCCGTGAGGACGGCCACGACCCCGGGGATCGCCAGTGCCGCGGTCGAGTCGATCGAGCGGATGCGAGCGTGGGCATGCGGGCTTCGCAGGACCTTCCCGTGCAGCATCCGGGGAACCACCAGGTCACCGACGAACTGCGCCTCGCCGCGGAGCTTCTCGGCTGCGTCCACTCGCGCCATCGAGCGACCGACCTGGGGCGTGCTGCGGGAGCCGACCGAGGGCGGGCTGATCACGCTCACTCGGCGCTCGCGGGGGCGACCAGGTCCGTGACCGCGTCGACGATCGCGCGGTACCCGGTGCAGCGGCACAGGTTCCCGGCGAGACCGTGCCGGATCGACGCCTCGTCGGTGAGGTCGCCAGCCTGTTGGAGCGCGTGGACCGTCAGCACCATGCCAGCCGTGCAGAAGCCGCATTGGAGGGCGGCGTGGCGGGTGAACGCCGCCGCGATCGGCGCGAAGGCCGGCGTCTCCCGAAAGCCCTCGATCGTCTGGACCGCGTGGCCATCGGCCTCGACCGCAAGGAACGAGCAGGCGCTGACCGGTGCGCCGTCCACCAACACGGTGCACGCGCCACACACCTGGACGTCGCACGAGAGCTTGGCGCCGGTGAGCCCGAGGTCATCGCGCAGGACGTCGAGGAGCAACGCCGATGGCTCGACGTTCAGGGCGAGGGGCGCGCCGTTGAGCTCCAGATCGATCTGCATGATCAGCGCGACGCGGCGCGGGCGGCGGCGCCGGGTGTCTGGACGCGGCGCTCCCACGCCGACCAGTACTCATCGAGAAAGCCGTCCTGATACTTCAGCGGGTACAGACGTTGCGCCTGCTCGGCGCTCATGGGTCGCGGATTCCCGAGCTTCAGCGCCGTGCTCTGGAAGCGGATCGCTCGCTCCAGGGTCACCGCCGCCAGCACCGACCAGCGGACGTCCTCGCCCGCGATGACGACGCCATGGTTGCGAAGGAGCGCCGCGCGCCGCATCCCGAGCGCCTCGGCGACCCGGCGGCCCTGATCGCGATCGGTGACGAGCGCCGGTCCGTCGTCGTAGTGGCCGAGTCCGTCCGCGAATAGCGCCGCGTCATGCGTGAGCAACTGGAGGTGCGCGTCCGTGCTTCCCAGCGCCGTCCCGTAGTGCGGGTGGCCGTGGATGACGGAACCCACATCGGGTCGCGCACGGTAGACCTCGGTGTGCATGACCGACTCGAGGTGGTAGTCGCCGCTATCGAGGGCCGCCGGGTCGTCGATGTCCAAGGCGATGACGTCGGACGGTTCGACCTCGTCGAGCCCGACTCCCTTTCGCTTGATCCAGACGATCCGCGCACCAGGATGGCGAGCGCTGACATGGCCGAGGGTGAGGTCGAGATAGCCCTCGAGGGCGATCACCCGACAGGCCGTGGCCACCCGTTCGCGGAGCGCATCGTCGTTCACGAGGCGGTCCCCGGCGGGGCGGCGTCGCGGCGCTCGGTGGGCGGATAGCCGGGATGCGGGAAGGAGAACACCATGGTCACCGGTTCATCGCCGGTATTGGCGACGACGTGCCAGACCCCGGCGGGGATGAACAAGGCCGAGCCGGCGGCATAGGGCACCGTCTCCCCCTCGAGTCGCAGTTCCCCCTGACCGGTCAGGACGTACGCCAGTTCCTCGGTCGCATGCGACAGATTGGCCGTCGAGGTCCCCGCGGCGAAGCTCGAGAAGCCCAGCGCGGAGGACGACCCCACGCGGTCGCCCGTGAGGAGGACGCGACTCCAGCTGCCACCCGGCAGGTCGATCGGCGGGACGTCCTCGAGCGAAACGACCTCGACGCCGCTCAGACGTCCCATTTCCCGTCCCGGAAGATGTAGCCGCCGGTGTCGAGGATCTCGAGGGTGGCATTCCGGATCACGCCGTCGAGATGCAGCGGGCTGGAGTTCTGGCCGCCCGGGTAGGCGTTCTTGTTGTCGCCAAGGGCGAAGTGGACGTTCCCGATCCGGCCCTTTTCCGATGGGCTCCCGAGCGGTGACTTGTCGCTCGTGCCGAATGCGAATTCGGCAACGACGTCCACGTTCGGCACGCCCTCGATCACCTTCGCCAGGCGCTTGGCGTCCTCGCCGCCTTCGATCGCGACGCATTTGCCGTCCTTGACGGTCCAGTAGATCGGGCTGCTGACCACGTCGACGCCGATGCCCAGCATGTTGCCGTCGACCACGATCGTCCCGTTGGTCTTGGTCTCGACCGCGGCGAAGGCGACCTCCGCCCATAGCGGCAGCGGCCCCATCATCCAGCCACGCTGCCGGATGGGCGTTACCTGCAGGGCCGGGCGATCCTCGATCGACACGGTCACGTCGGTGCCGTTCGGCGACCAGACCCGGCACTCCCGGATCCCGCGGAGCTTGTCGATCGCGGCGACGGCCCGGTCCGTCGAGGCCAGGATGTCTTCGATGCCGAGGTCCCACTCGCCCATGCCCGGCTCGACCGAAGCGATCTTGACGTTGTTGGCGCACGACTCCTTGACCGCCGAGACGTGCGCGAAGCGGTTCGCCCACTCGAGGTTGGTCATGATGATGATCTCGTCGGCCGCGAGCATCGCGTCGTGCAGATTCTTCGGTGGCGCCATCGGGAAGCTCGTGTCGGCCAGCGCGCGCGCCACCTGGGCCTCGTTGTTCATCACGACCGGCGACGCCCCGCGTTCGGCGGCGACGTCGGCGACGATCGCCGCCATGTGGGCATGCTGGTCATCGGTGATGATCGTGACGATGTCGCCCTTGTCGACCGAGAAACAGGTGTCGACGATGAGCTCGGCGTGCTCGCGCATCTTGGTCGTGGTTTCCATGGCTTACCTCACTTCGACTTGGACGCCGGACCGCAGTGCCGGCAGCACGTCGCGCGCGAACCGCTCGACCTGACCGAACTGGTCGAGCGAGCCGAACCGGCAGATGAAATGGTCGACGCCCGCCGCGGCGAACGTCCGGAACCACTCGATGATCTGGTCCGGCGTCCCGACCGGGCCCCAGTTCGACAGGTTCATCGCCTTGCTGAGCTCCGGGTAGTACTTGGAGATGTACTCCCCGAACGCCGCATTCGCCTGGGACTCGGAGTCGCCGATGTTCATGGTGACCTGGTACGACACCACCAGCCGATCCACGTCATCGCCGGTCTCGGCGGCCATGTCGCGGAGGTAGCCGAGCTGCTCGACCAGCTCCTCCGGATGCTGGGCTCGGCAACACGTCATCCAGCCCTCGCCGTACTTGAGGATGCGACGGCACGCGGCTTGCATCGTGCGGACCATCTTCTCGTCGGAGGCTTCGGTGACGAGACGCGGGTTGGACACGATCCAGAAGGGCGGCGGCTTCTGGATCGGCATGAGGGGACCCATCTCCGTGCCGGAGTAGAACGAAACGTCGTCGTAGGTGTATTGGGCGCCGTGATGCGTCACCTTGCCATCGGTCCACAGCGCGCGCAGCACAGCCAGGCCCTCTTCGAAGATCGAGAACCGGCGATCGAAATCGAGGCCGACGGCCTCGAACTCGCGTCGGACGCCTGCCTCGGGATTGCCCGCGCAGCAGCCGAAGATCGTCCTGCCCCCGGAAATGACATCGAGTGTCGCCCACTCCATCGCAAGGTAGAGCGGATTCCGTGGCGACGTGACGAGGCAGGCGGTCCCGAGCTTGACCCGCTTGGTGCGCTGGGAGATCGCCGACAGGAGCGCGAGGGCCTCGTAGCGCGGCTTGGAGAACAGGCTGTCGCCGACCCACACCGAGTCGAAGCCCATCCCCTCGACCACCTCGCTGAGATCGAGCAGCTCCGGCACGCCGTAGCCCGGGGCGATCAATGGCTCGCGATTGTTCAGGTTGACCCCGAATTCCAGGGGCTTCCGCTCGATCACAGGCCACTCCGCATTCAGCCGGCCTCCCCGCAGCGAGCGAGACGCCTCGAAACCCTCATGTTGACTGTCAACACGACGAAATGATAGCAGGTGGCCAGGGCAGGGCGAGTGCGGGTGGAGGCGAGTGGTGGAGATGAGGGGACTCGAACCCCTGACCCCCGCGATGCGAACGCGGTGCTCTTCCAGCTGAGCTACATCCCCACGGGCGACGGATTGTAGCATCGGGTACCCGGGTCCCCGCCCAGACGACCCGGGCGCGGCCTCGTCCCGAGCGACAGGACGACGGTCCGCGCAGCGCAACCCGCAACTAGGCTCCGGCGATGCCCATCGGACTCCTAACCGGTCTTGGTGCTGCCCTCGCCTGGGGCACGCTCGACCTCTTTTCGGCGCTCGCCAGCCGGCGGATCGGCAGCCTCAGCGTCACGACCGGCATGCAGTTGGTCGGTGCGGCGCTCATCTGGGCGGTCGCGCTCGCGACCGGTGTGTCGCTACCGAGCGACCCAGCCGTGCTCATCGGAGGATCGCTGGTAGGCCTGGCCGGGGCCGGCGCCTACCTCTCCTATTTCACCGGCCTGCGCATCGGCCCGATCTCCGTGGTCAGTGGCATGGTCGCCGCCTACGGTGGGCTCACGGTCGTCCTGGCGGTGCTGTTCCGGGGCGAATCGCTGACGCCGTTGCAGGCGCTCGGAGCGACCACGGCGACGGTTGGCGTGATCCTTACCGGCGTGGCCTTCGATGGTGGGCTGCGCGGCATGCGGTTCGCGGGGCCGGGGGTGGTCTTCGCGGTCGTCGCCTTGATCCTATTCGCCGCCATGACGATCGGCAGCGACATCGTCCTCGAGCGGGCCGGCTGGGTCCAGGTCCTCCTCGTCTCGCGGTCGGCCAACGCGGTCACCTCGGTGCTGGTCCTCGTCGTCGCAATGACCGTGCTCCGCGGGCCGGCGGCGCCGCTGCTCCAGGGCGAGCGCCCGGACGGCGGCCGCCTCGACAAGCGGGTCATCGGCGCGGTGGTCCTGGCGGGCCTGCTCGACGTCGTCGGCCTGATGTCCTTCGCCTATGGGCTGGAGGTCGCCGATACCTGGCTGGTCGGCCTGGCATCGTCGTTCGGGCCGGCCGTCACGATCGTCGTCGCCGTGGCGTTCCTCGGCGAGCGGCTCAAGCCGATCCAGTGGCTCGGGCTAGCCGGCGTGCTCGCGGGCATGATCGCGATCGGGCTGCCCTAGCCCGCGCTATCAGGCCGGGAGGCTGAACCAGAATCGAGTCGTGCCGTCGCGCGATTCGGCCCCGACGCGGCCGCCGCTGCTCTCGACGAGCTGCTTCACGATCGCCAGGCCGATCCCCGCCCCACCACGCGCGCGATCGCGCGACTTCTCGACCCGATAGAAGCGCTCGAAGACGCGATCGAGGTCCTCGGGTGGGATGCCTTCCCCGGTGTTCGCCACCGACACGAGGAGGTCGTCGGGTCGGCGTTCCGCCCGGACGGTGATCGAGCCGCCGGCCGGCGTGTAGCGAACGGCGTTCGACAGCAGGTTGGCGAGCACCTGGGCAAGCCGGTCGGGATCGGCTCGAGCCGGCAGGGTGGCCGGCACGTCGGTCCGTAGCGTGAGTTCGGCACGTTCGATCGACGGCGCCGCGAGGTCGATCGCCGATCGGACCGCCGCGGCGAGATCGAGCTCCACCGCCGTGGCGGGGCTCGTGCCGGCATCGCCCTCGGCGAGCGCATC
>JAXDKY010000194.1:0-7663 GCA_034666885.1 Chloroflexota bacterium | reverse complement strand
AGCCATCGACCGCCCTCTCAGGATCGCCGGCCAGGACCACCAACGCGTCGACCGCCAGCGCGCCCGACGCCGAGGCGAGGACCGGATTGAGATCGACTTCGACGATATCGGGCCGAGCATCCCCGAGCCGGGAGATCGCCACGATGAGCGCCGCGACTGCCCCGCGATCGACCGCCGAAGCGCCGCGAACGCCGTCCAGGATCCGGCGGCCACGGAGGTCATCGAGCATCCCGAGCGCCGTCTCGTCGTCGACCGGCGCGAGGCGGATGGCCACGTCATCGAGCACCTCGGTCAGGACACCGCCGAGCCCCACGACCACGGCGGCACCGAACGATGCGTCCCGACGGAGCCCGACGATGAGCTCGACGCCCGGGCTACCCATCGGCTCCACCAGGAGCCCGCGGGCCTCGACCGCGTGGGCCCGGCCGGCGGCGAGGAGTTCCTCGGCGGCCCGGCGGATGGCCGCCTCGTCAGCGAGGCCCAGCCGGACGAGTCCGAGGTCGCTCTTGTGCGCCATGTCGATGGCGTCCACCTTCAGCGCGACCGGCCCGCCGCCAAGCGTCCTGGCTGCGTCAACCGCGGCGTCGGCGTCAGTGACCGCGATCACGGGCGTCACGGCCACGCCGGCCAGGCGAAGGAGTTCGAGGCTCTCGAGTTCGGGCAGCACACGGGGTGCCGCGCCCTGCGAGCCGACGCCCGAACCTCCCCGGAGTCGAGCCATGGCGTCGGCCCCCAGCCCGTACGCGGTCCGATCCGTCGCGAGCGCCGGCCAACCCTGCCGCCACGGGCCCGAGAGGAGTCGCCGGCTCCGGGCGCGTTCCCAGCGCCCCATGGAGGCGATCGCGCTGAACGCCTCGACCGCCCCGCGCAGGAGCGGCGCACCATCTCCGAGCCCGTCGAGGACCGCCTTCGTCTCGGGCGCCGGCTCCCCCGAGGTCAACGACACGTACACCGGCATGAGATGCGGGCGGTCGCGCGTGGCGGCCAGGAGCTGCAAGGTCACGTCGTTCGCCGTCGCGACTTCGGCCGGCATCGACTTGTACGGGAAGTCGTGGACGAGCACCAGCACGTCGTACGCATCCGATGCGGCCATCGACTCGAACGCCGCGCCATAGGCCGTCGGCGGGTCTGCGGCGCCCCACGGGTCCATCGGGTTCCCGACGTAGCCCATCGTCGGCAGGATCTCGAGGATCCGCTCGCGGGCCGCCGCGGGGATCGGCGGCAGGTCGATGCCGGTTCGAAGGCTGAGGTCAGCCACGAGCGATGCCTCGCCCGTGCTCACGGTCACCACCCCCGTCCGGCCACGCCCGACGGATCGCCCGGTGCGGCGCATCCCCTCCGCCAGCTCGGCGGTCTCGAGGAGCTCGTCGAGGTCCTGGCAGCGGATGACGCCGGCGGCATCGAGGGCGGCATCGGTCACGCGCGCTTCGCCGGCCAGGGAGCCCGAGTGCGCGACGGCCGCGGCCTGCGCCTGGTCGCTGCGCCCGACCTTGACGGCCATGATCGGCTTGCCGAGCTCGAGCGCCCGGTCGGCCAGGGCGAGGAACCGCTCGGGCCGCTTGAATCCTTCGAGGAACAGGATGATCGACGTCGTCTCCGGGTCGTCGAGGCAGTAAGCGAGGTAGTCGCACACGTCGAGGACGACCTCCGTCCCGCAGCTGATGATCCGACTGAACCCGATCCGCGAGCCCGACTGCACGAAGGCATCCGTCACCGAGCCCGACTGGGCGATGCCGGCCACGCCGCCGCGGGGCAGGTGCGGCGACACGTCGCCGATGTACGCGGACGAATTGACGGTCAGGTCGATGACGCCCATGCAGTTGGGCCCGACGAGCGCGAGTCCGTGCTGCCGGGCGATCTCGGCGACCTCGAGCTGCATCGCCGCCGCGGCCTCACCACCTTCGACCACCCCGCCACCCGGGATGATCACGGCCGGGATGCCGGCTGCGGCCGCGTCACGGGTGACCATCGCGGCCCGCAACGGGTTGAGCGCCACGAGCGCGACGTCCGGCCGCTCGGGCAGCGCGTCCAGTGACGGGTAGCAGGGCTGGCCGTGGAGTTCCTCGTAGCGGGGGTTCACGAAATGACAGCGCGTGGCGCTGCCCGTCACCCGCAGGTTGTCGCGGACCGTCTCGGCGATCCAGCTCCGCGGCGATGCCCCGACGACCGCGATCGAGCGCGGTGCGAACAAGGGCCGCAGGTCGATCGTGCCGGTCGAGGGACCAGTGGTCGCCCCCGCCACGCCGGTCAAGCCGGTCAGTCCGGTCGCGTCGGTCGCGTCGGTCACGTCGGTCACCCGACGACCCGGTCCACGCCGCGCCGCTCCATCGCCCGGGCGATGATCAGGCGCTGGATCTCGGACGTGCCCTCCCAGATCCGGTCGACGCGAAGCTCGCGGAAGAAGCGCTCGGCGGGGAACTCGCGCATGTAGCCGCGGCCGCCGAACACCTGGACGACGCGGTCGGCGCAGCGGAAGGCGGCCTCCGATGCGAACAGCTTGGCCAGGGATGCCTTCGCATGGACGACCTTGGGGTCCGCGCCGGTGTCCGCCAGCCAAGCCGCCTCGCGGGTGAGTAGCCGCGCCGCCGCCGCGTCAGCGGCCGAATCGGCGAGCGGGAACGACACGCCCTGGAAGTCGTAGATGCGCTCCCCGAACTGCACCCGCCCGGTGGCCCATTCGACCGCCAGCGTCAGGAGCCGTTCCATCGCCCCGCTGCAGCGTGCGCCGATGTGCAGGCGCTCCTCCACGAACCACTCGTTGGTGATCTCGTCGGCACGCCCGACCCCACCCAGGACCGCCGATGCGGGAACCCGTACCTCGGAGAGCGCGAACTGGGGATGCCGGTCGGCGAAGGTGTGCATGTAGTCGGGGTCGTTGACCATCGATACGCCGGGGGTGTCGTAGTCGACCAAGAACAGCGTCGGTAGCCGCTCGTCCCCGTCCACGACCAGGCAGTGGAAGATCATGAAGTCGGTCTCGGCCGGCGGGCCCGTGACGAACCACTTCTCACCGTTGAGCACGAACTCCCCGGTCGCAGGGTCACGCACCGCCGTGGCGGCCAGGGCCCGCGCGTCGGAACCGGCGCCGGGCTCGGTGATCGCGTAACTGCCGAATCGCTCGCCGCGCAGGCTTGGTTCGAGGTAACGCGTCCGCTGTTCGGGCGAGGAATGGATGAGCGCGTTGTAGGCGCCCGGGATGAACGACCAGAGCCCGCCCGTCGACTGGCCGAGTTGCTCGTGAACGAGCACCTGGTCGAGCGCCGACCAGCCCTGCCCACCGACCTCGCGCGGCAGCGAACCGCCGACCAGGCTCGCCGCGATCGACGCGTCGCGGATCCGAGCCCGCGCCTCGACTGGCAAGCGCCCGCCCGCTCGCTCGAACTCGAGCTCGACGGGCTGGAGAAACTCGCGGACGAACGTTCGCGCGCGGGCCTGGAGCTCAAGCTGGGCGTCGCTGAGTGTCAGGTCCATGCCGCCCAGCATGGCGTACCGGGCGGGGCCGACACGGCCGTCGTCGCGGGCCGCGGGACGCCGCCGACGTTGCCGGTCGGCGGTCGGCGGGGAAGCCGCGATCAGCCGGGCTGCGCCAGCACCATGATCCGGACTTCGGTCATGTCCTCGATGGCCCAGCGCAGGCCCTCGCGGCCGAGTCCCGAATCCTTCACGCCGCCATACGGCATGTGGTCGATGCGGTAGGTCGGCACGTCGTTGACGATGACGCCCCCGACCTCGAGCTCGTTGAACGACCGCCACGCCCCGGCCAGATCGTTCGTGAAGACCCCGGTCTGGAGCCCGAACATCGAGTCGTTGACCCGGCTGATCGCGTCATCGAGGTCGCGGAACTTGAACGCGACGACGAGGGGGGCGAACGCCTCGTTCGAGCACACCTGCGCCGCGACGGGCACGTCGGTCAGGACGGTCGGTGGAAAGAACGTGCCGTTGGCCTTGCCGCCGGCCAGCACCTTGCCGCCCATCGCGACCGCCTCGTCGACCCAGCGCTGCGTCCGCGAGGCCTGGTGCTCGTCGACCATCGGACCGAGGTCGGTCGCCGGATCGAGCGGGTCGCCCAGCTTGAGCTCGCGCACGCCGGCCAGGAACCTTTCCATGAACGCGTCCCACACGTTCTCGTGCACGAACATCCGCTGGACGCTGATGCAGACCTGGCCCGCGTAGGCGAAGGCACCCACGAGCACCCGCTTCACCGCCCAGTCGAGGTCGGCCGAGGCGTCGACGATCACGCCGGCATTGCCGCCAAGCTCAAGGACCACCTTCTTCTTGCCGGCTCGCTCCTTCATCCGCCAGCCGACGGATGGGCTGCCCGTGAACGTGAGGAGCTTGAATCGCTCGTCGGCGACCATGCGGTCCCCGAGCTCGCGGGTCATCGGCAGGATGCTCACGGAGCCAGGCGGGGGGCCAGCGGCCTCGACGATCTCGGCGACCGTCAGCATCGTGAGCGGGTCCTTGGACGGCGGCTTGAGCACGATCGGGTTCCCACTGGCGATCGCCGGCGACAGCTTGTGCGCCGCCAGGTTCAGCGGGAAGTTGAAGGGGCTGATCGCCGCGATCGGGCCGATCGGGAAGCGACGCGTGATGCCCACCCGATCCCTGGACGACGGCATGAGGTCGAGCGGGATGAGCTCCCCGGTGATCCGCTCCGCTTCCTCCGCGCCGAGGCGGAAGGTCAGCACCGCGCGATCGACTTCGACGAGCGCGTCGCGGATCGGCTTGCCAGCCTCGAGCGAGATGAGCCGACCAAGCTCTTCGCGTCGAGCCTTGATCCCCGCGCTGATGTCGCGCAGGATCCGGCCCCGCTCGTAGGCCGGCAGATGTCGGGTGACCTCGAACGCGGCGACGGCCGCCTCGACCGCTTCCTCGTACTGCTCCGGCGTGGCGTTGTAGGTCGCGCCCGCGGGATGCGCGGCGTCGGCCGGATTGGCCACCTCGAGGATATCGGGCGACTCGACCCAGCGGCCGGCGAGGAAGATGGGATGCGGTTTGATGCCGACGACGGTCATACGGGGCGCTCCTGCGCTCGAGTAGTAGGGAGGTTCTCCCTCGGATGGTACTCGTCCATCAGGCGGACGGGCCTGGGCGTCCTTCGGCGTGTTCGACCGGCCGATGGCCGCGGGGAAGGTGACCGTGCGACGATAGGCTTCCTCCCGATCCCCGCTCCAGGAGCCGTCATGGCGAAGACCGACCTCCGAGACAGCCTCCGCATCAAACCCGGCACGCGCGTCCGAGTCGAGCGCCGGAACCCCAGCGACACGCTTGGGTGGGACAAGGCGTCAGCCGCGCCGGAGCTCGCCAGGCAACTCGACCGGCTGACCGAGCTCCAGGACCGGTTCTGGGCGGAAGCGAAGCGCTCGGTGCTCGTCGTCCTGCAAGGCATCGATGCCGCCGGCAAGGACGGGACGATCAACAAGGTGATGGAGGCGTTCAACCCGCAGGGCTGCCCGGTCACGAGCTTCAAGGTGCCATCGGCCGAGGAGCTGGCCCACGACTACCTCTGGCGGGTGCACAAGGCCGTCCCGCGCAAGGGCGAGATCGGGATCTTCAATCGATCGCATTACGAGGACGTGCTCATCGTTCGCGTGCATGGCCTGGTGCCGCGCAAGGTGTGGTCCGAGCGATACGGCCAGATCAACGACTTCGAGCGGATGCTGGCCGACAACGGGACGACGCTCGTCAAGTTCTTCCTGACCATCGACAAGGACGAGCAGCGCAAGCGATTCCAGGCGCGCTTCGACGATCCCACGAAGCGCTGGAAGTTCTCGATGGGCGACCTCGAGGAACGGAAGCTCTGGGACGACTACCAACAGGCGTTCGACGACGCGTTGACCAAGTGCTCGACCGCCGCGGCGCCGTGGTACGTCATCCCCGCCAACCACAAGTGGTTCCGGAACCTCGCGGTCGCCACGATCCTCGCGGACACGATCGCGGGGCTGAAGCCCGCCTACCCGCCCGTCGCCAAGGACGTGCCGGCGGACCTCGTCATCGAGTAGCAGAGATCGGCACCGGGCCACAGGTCGCGTGACGGACGACGCCGGCGGCCCGAGGTGGGCGGCGAGCGCTAGCGGCTCTTGCCGCCGCCGAACAGGACGCCGAAGACCCCGCGGATGATGTCCTGGCCGAGCCGCGAGGTCGCCACCTTGCCGCCGGTCCGCAGGGCCGTGTCGATCGTCTTCTGGCGGGCCTTCGCCGCGGCCGCGGCGGTCTTCTCCTCCGCGCGACGCTGCCGCTCCGCTTCGCGCTCCGCGCGCGCCTGCGCGGCCTCGACCGTCTTCTGCTGCCTGGCCATCTCGCGCTTCGCCTGGGCGTCCGTCATGTCGTTGAGGCCACCCGACGTGGTCGGGTCAAGGCCGGCCCGTGTCGCGGCCTCGACCGACGCCTGGCGCGCGGCGGCGAGCCGAGCGGTGATGCGCTCATAGGCGCTGTCGCGGTCGACGGTCGCGCCGTACTTAGTGTTGAAGGTGCTCGCGGCGATGGCCTGCGTGAACTGTTCGGGCGGCATGGGGGCCATCAGCGAATCCGGAGGGAGGATGCGGGTCGCCACCAGCGGCGTCGGCACGCCGCGCGGCGATAGGACGGTCACCAGCGCCTCGCCGGTCCCGAGCGACGTGATCGTCTTCTCGACGTCATAGAACTCGGTCGTCGGGAAGGTCCTCGCCGTCTTGCGCAGGGCGTCGGCGTCGTCCGGGGTGAAAGCACGCAGGGCGTGCTGGACGCGGTTGCCAAGCTGGGCCAGGACGGACGAGGGCACATCGGTCGGCGCCTGGGTGACGAAGTAGATGCCCACGCCCTTGGAGCGGATGAGTCGCGCGGTGCGCTCGACCTGGTCCATCAACGCCTCGGACGCGTCGTCGAACAACAGGTGCGCCTCGTCGAAGAAGAAGCACAGCTTGGGCTTGGGCAGGTCGCCGACCTCGGGCAGGCTCTCGTACAACTGGGCGAGCATCCAGAGCATGAAGGTGGAGAAGAGCCGCGGCTGGTCCATGACGTCGGACAGCTCGAGCACGCTCACGATCCCCTGGCCATCCGCGGTCGTGCGCAACAGGTCGTCGACATCGAATTCCGGTTCGCCGAAGAAGACGTCGGCGCCAGCCTGTTCGAGCACGACGATCGAGCGGAGGAGCACACCGACCGAAGCCGACGACATCCCGCCGTAGTCCTCGAGGATCGGCTTGCCTTCGTCAGACGAGAGGTACTTGAGCGTCGCCGACAGGTCCTTCAGGTCGAGCAGCGGCAGGTCGTTGTCGTCGCAGTACTTGAAGACCAGCGACAGGATGCTCGTCTGGGTGTCGTTCAGATCGAGCACCTTGCCCAGCAGCAACGGTCCGAAGGAGTGGACGGTCGCCCGGACCTGGGCGCCCTGCTTGCCGGTGAGGGACAGGAATTCGACCGGGTGGCCGGACGGCTCGAACGACCAGCCGAGCGACGTGGTCCGTTCCTGGACCTTCGGGTTCGCCGCGTCCCCGGGCAGCCCGATCCCCGATAGGTCGCCCTTGATGTCGGCGGCGAACACCGGAACGCCGGCCTTGGAGAGCTGTCCCGCGAGGAGCTGGAGGGTCTTGGTCTTGCCGGTCCCGGTGGCGCCTGCGACGAGGCCGTGGCGGTTGAGCATCGACAGGGCGATCTGGACGCGGGTGTCGTTGAAGATCTCGCC
>JAXDKY010000193.1:0-4246 GCA_034666885.1 Chloroflexota bacterium | reverse complement strand
CTAGCTGACCTTGAGCAGGCGGACGATCAGGCGGTACTGGCTGTTGGCGCCGACGCAGGTCTGCAGCGTCAGGCTCGGGCGCGACTGGCCGGCGTAGGCCCAGGCGCCCTTGTCCGGGGTGGTGAGCTTCCACCAGGACACCGCGTAGGTGCTGACCTTGCCGCTGCCGTCGGCGTACATGACCTTCATGCCCTTGGCGAGGCGGCCGCGAACATAGGCGTCGTGCAGCGGCTTGAAGACGCTGTAGGCGTGCCCGAAGAGATACACGTTGTTGGAACCGGCGCAGCCCCAGCGGTAGACCCGGCTGGCGGGGTAGGCGGACGACGAGCACGAGAAGAACGACACGGATCGATTGATGCCAAGGGCCGGGATCCAGAGGTGATTGCGACCCTTGAAGCTCGACGGGCTGGAGCTGCTGCTCCCGCCTGACGTCGAGCCGGCCTTGGAGACCGCCTTGGGCTTCGGCTGGGCGACCTCGGGCGTGGCACGCGTGACCCATGCGACAGCGATCGCGCCTGAACCATCCAGAGGGGTGGCGGTGGCCTGGGTTCCGACGGTGCTGTCGAAGGTCGGCCGGTCCATGGCGTGCGGGCCACGGAGGCCGAGATCGGACTCGCGCTCGGCGAGCGCCGCCTGGGCGAGGGCCGCCTGGGCGAGGGCCGCGGCGTCGCGGGCATCCGGGCTGGGTCGTGGCACGCTCGTGAGACCGGCATCGGTGGACCCGACGGGCTGGCGACCGAAGGCCGCCGCGGGCGACCCGGCGACGACGACGCTGAGGACCAGGAAGAGGACGAGCAGGGACCGCGTCGAGCGGGAGAGGGTGGGCATGACCCCAGCATCCCCACCCGCATGCCACCGGACCGTGGCCCGGACGTCCCATCGGCCATGGGAAGGACGAACGGTCCGGGTCGGGGGACCTGACCATCGTCATCCGGTCGGGTCAGCGGCCTCCCGGCATCCCGCGACGCGCCGCGATCACTCGCCGGTGCCCGCGGCGACCTCCAGCGCGGCACGCAGGGCGGCCTTGAACCCGGGCGCCCACGGGCCCTGGCCGGCCACCACGAACGGGGACTGCTCGATGCTCTCGAACGTCGCCGGGTCGGTCACGAACGATCGGGCGCAATCATCGACCGTCGCGCGCAACCGCTCGTACGCCTCCCGGTTCCGGAAGATGTACAGATAGGTGCGGACGGGCTTGGTCTGGTCCAGTCCGCTGAGGGTGACGCCGATCGAGGTCGGGACGAGGACCGGGTCCTGGCAACCGGCGTCACCGGAGACGATGTCGCGGATCAGGACGCCCTGCGTCGTGATCTCGGTGGCGATCCCCTGGAAGTCGGCGGGGGTCGGTGCCGGTTCGGCAGTCGATATGCCGCACGCCGTGACGAGTGTCAGCAGCAGGGCGGCCAGCGCCAGGGTTCGTCGAGCGGGCATCGGGGGAGGCTATCACCGGTCCCGCCCGCGAGCAGGGCGTGCCCCGGTCAGCGTTCGCGGGCGCGGCGCTTGGCGTCCCGCAGGCGGGCCATCGTGTCGGCGGCCGCGGGTGCGGCGGGCGCAACCGGAGCCGCGGCAGGGGCGGCCGCGGGAGGGGTCGGCGCCGCCGGGGCCGCGGCCGCGGGAGCTGTTTCCGGCCGGGCGGCAGGAGGCGGCGCCGACGGCGTCACCGGCCTCGCCGAAGCCACGACCCCTGGCTCCATCGGCCCGCCGACCCCAGCCGGCGTCCTCTCGGTCGAAGCGCCGTCCCGCCGCCCCATCGAGGCTCGAACGCTCGTCGACGTCGCACGTTCACGGGCCGCGAACAGGCCCTCGCCGGCCGCCGTTCGCAGCGCGGTCCTGCCGCGACGCTTCGGGATGTCCCGGACCCAGCGGCGCGCCGCGGCGAATTCGCGCCGCCCGACCGATACGCGCCGCAGCGCGATATCGAGCGGCCACAGGAGCAGCGCCAGGACCAGGAGTAGCGGCCACAGGTCCGTCGAGCGCGACGTCGTGACCAGGTCGTGCCGCCACGGGTCGAGCGGCGTCTCGACGACGCTGCCGCCGGTCGCGGTCCGCAGCGCCCCGAGGAACGCCTCGTTGGCGCCCAGGGTCCGGTACTCGGCCGAGGTCGGCGCGACCAACCCGACCGTCCGCCCGAGCGGCGACGAGCCCGGCCGGGTCTGGGTGACGCGGATCGCGTAGGCGCCGGGGTCGATCTCGCCGAGGCCCGCCTCGTAGACGCCCGGCGCGACCTGCACGAGCGGCACGTCCTTGGGCGCGAGGTCAGGTCCGACCACGACGGCACTCGTCGCGTAGAAATCGCGCGGCGAGCCGTCGGCCTCGACCGACTCGACATGGAGCGTCGTTTCGCCGCCGTGCGCATCGAACACCGCCTCGATGCCGCCGGTCTCCTCGCCCGGGAACGTCCACGAGACGAGCTGGCTGAAGAACCGCGAGAACCCGCTCCACCCCACCCAGTCGCGAGCCCAGCGGCCGGTCGAGTCCGAGGTCCACGCCACCGACCGGCCGAGGCCGTATTGCCACTGGGCGAGGAGCGGATCGTCGCGGGCGGTCACGAGCACGGTCTGCGCCGCGGCCTTCGCCGTGGTGCCGTTGTAGCCACGCAACCGCGGGAAGCCGGCGTCGAGACCGCGCAGGATCGGCGATGACGAGGTCAGGATCGGGAAGAACGGCTCTTCGACGATCTGCTCGCCCGAGACCTGCTGGGTCTCCTTGAGGAAGATGTCTGGGATGCTGGCGGGGTTGGCGGCGGCGTAGAAGCGGCCACCGCCCTGCTGCGCGAGCTGCTCGAGGAACGGGTTCGCACCGCCGCCGGCGCCGACCGTGGACAGGGTGATCCCCGCCGCCTTCATCCGGGCGATGATCTCGTCGTACTGGCCGGACCTCGACCACCCGTCGGTCAGCAGGATGATGTGACGGCGGGTCGCCGTCGCCCCTTCGAGGGACTCCACCGCCTGCTCGAGACCCGCGTAGATGTTGGTCTGTCCGAGCGGCTGGATCCCGGCGATCTTGCCCTGCAGGTCGTCGATGCCGCCGAGCGGCTGCGTCCGGACGACCCAATGGGCCTGCTCGTTGAAGCCGACGACACCGATCTCGTCGCGCGCGCTCAGCGCCGCAGCCGCCCGCAGGATGGCCTCCTTGCCGATATCGACCTTGCGGACCCCGCCGATCCCCGTCCCGCCGCCCATGCCGCCGTTGAACGAGTTGCAGTGGCAGGCGTCCATCGAGCCCGATTGGTCGATCACGACCACGAGCGCCACGTCGGGCTGCTTCTGGCGGTCGCGAACGCCCATGTCGACCGGCAGGGTCTCTTCGAGCGGGGTCTTCTGGAACCCGCCGGCGCCGTAGCTGTCGGGTCCGCCGATCATCACGAGGCCCTTGCCGAGGTCGCGGACATAGACCTGGAGCGCTGCCATCTGCCGGTCCGACAGGCGCGTCCGGGGTACGTCGACGAGCACGACGCTGTCGTACGTGGCGAGCGCCGCGAACTCGGTCGGCAGCGCCTCGGGGACGATCGTGTCCACGTTCTGGCGCTGCGTCTTGAGCGCGTCGACCAGCTCCGCGGCCACGGCATCGTTGCCAGCCAGGACCAGGGTTCGCGGCTCGCCCTTGACGATGGTGTTCGAGTCAGCGCGGTCGTTCTCGCTGAAGGTGTCGCGGGCTGCTTCGACGACCACGCGGAACGTGTGGAAGCCGGCCTCGGTCGGCTTCACGTCGAAGACGACCCGGGTGACGCCGGCTTCCAGCTGGACGTGCTTGGCGTCGCCAGCCTGGTCGCCGTTCACGAACAGTCGGACCGTCGCGGGCTGGGCGACCGACGAGCGGATCTCCGCGATGGCCTCGATCGAGTCGCCGAGGTTCGCGGTCGACGGTGTCGTCAACCGCTCGACGAGCACCTCGTCCGCGGCCCCGAGCCCGATGAGGCGGGTCTCGATCCGGATGTCACGCGAGGCGGCGAGGGCCGCTTCGGCCTGACCTCCCCCGGTCGTGTCGTTGCCGTCGGACAGCAGGACGATCCGCTTCTGGGCGTCGTCGGGGAACAGCGCGCTCGCCAGGCGCAGAGCGGCGCCGATGTCGGTCGCCGAGCGGACCGGCGTCGAGGCGATGCGGTCGATCTCGGCGAGATCCGATGGCAGGCGCTCGACCAGCGCCTCCTTGCCGAAGGCCACGATGCCGGCAACGTCGCCTTCCGGGATGACGTCCAGGGTCTCGCGCAGGAACGCGAGCGCATCCTGCCGGCCATCGTTCCCGA
>JAXDKY010000192.1:0-2516 GCA_034666885.1 Chloroflexota bacterium | reverse complement strand
GGTGTCGGGTGGCAGCCATCGGACCCTGCATTGCGTCGGCTCTGCAACGATTCGGCGCTGCATCGCGTCATCGAACGTATCAACGGTCCGCGCACGATCAGCCGAGAGCATCCGGGGTCGAGCCCAGACTCGGCGCAGGAGACACGACATGGACGTCAGCGATACCAGGCACAGGTCGGAAGCCGGTCCGGGACGATCGTCGCGCTGCCTCTCAGCGGGTTGCCCGTGCCAGGACGTCCGGATCGTCTCGCACCGTCGAGCGCGGTTCTTCCACCATCTCGCCGTCGTGCATGGTGAGACCGCTGACCGCGTCATCTCCCCGGACGCGGACTGGGTGATCCCGGGCGCCGGTGGCACGGATCTCTCGCCGCACTAGGACCGGCGGGTCGCGGGATCGATCCCGCCGGGTCGGCGGGCGGGACCTCGCGTCGGAGGCTCGGGCGCTCCGCTAGGCTCCGCGCGATGGCAACGTCGGGCTCCCTGAACACCGATTACGAGCGCCGGGCGCTGTGGCAGGCCACGATGCCGGCGCTGCCCGACCGGTCCGGGCGCGAGCTGCCGGACGTTGCGGACGTCGTCGTCGTCGGCGGCGGGTACGCCGGCATCAACGCGGCTCGTGAGCTGGCGCGACGGGGCGTGGCGGTCACCCTGCTAGAGGCGCACACGCTCGGCTGGGGTGCATCCACGCGCAATGGCGGCATCGTCCATGCCGGATACAAGTGGTCGGCTCGCCAGCTGGTCAAGCGCTACGGCCAGGAGACCGGCAGCGCGCTCTACCGCGAGACCCTCGACTCCTACGACCTGGTGAAACAACTGATCGCCGACGAGGCCATCGATTGCGACTTTCGGGAGGTCGGTCAGCTCGAGCTCGCCTATGCGCCCTCGCACGTCCCCGAGCTCGAGCACGCTCGCGACAGCCTCGCGTCGGTCGGCGTCTCATCGACGATCGTGCCGCGCGAGCGCATCCGCGAGGAGATCGGCAGCGACGCCTACTACGGTGCGCTGGCGGTGGAGGGGAGTGGATTGCTCCATCCAGGGCGCTACTTCGCTGGGCTTGCCGCTGCGGCCGCTCGAGCCGGGGGCGACCTGCACGAAGGCGTTCGCGCGCAGTCGATCCGGCGTCAAGCGGACGGCCGGTTCGTCGTCGAGACATCGCGCGGCGCGATCCTGACCCGCGATGTGTTCGTCGCCACGAACGGCTACACCGACGGCGTCGTGCCCTCGCTGCGCCGCCGGGTCATCCCGATCGGCTCGTTCGTCATCGCCAGCGAGCCGCTGCCCGAGGCCCTCGCGCACGAGCTCTCGCCGAAGGGACGGGCCTTCTTCGACACGAAGAACTTCCTGTACTACTGGCACATCTCGGCCGATCGACGGATGGTGTTCGGGGGGCGGGCGTCGTTCCTGCCCACCTCGATCGACAAGACGGCAGGGATCCTGCATCGCGGCCTGCTCGAGGTCCATCCGCAGCTGGCCGACTATCGCATCGAATACGCCTGGGGCGGCAATGTGGGCTTCACGTTCGACCGGATGCCGCACGTCGGGCGGACCAAGGACGGCGTGACGTATGCGATGGGCTGCTGCGGGACGGGGGTCGCGCTGATGACCAATCTCGGGACGCGCGTCGGTCAATGGCTCGCCGGTGGCGAAGCTCCGGCGTTGGCGACCCTCAAGTTCCCGCTGGTGCCGGCTCCATATGAGGGCCGACCGTGGTTCCTGCCGTTCGTCGGGGAGTGGTTCCGGCTGCAGGACCGGCTCGCGGCGCGGTCACGGCGCTAGGCAGGCCGGAAGGCGAACGACCGAGCGCTGGCGCCCCGAACGCAGCCCGCAAACTGTTGTACAAGATCGGTGCCATCCGGCTCGCCGATGATCTGCATCTTTCCGTCCGAAATCGCGGCCTGGATCACCGGGATCGCAATCACATTGCCGTTGATGGCGATCGCCATGCGGTCGCCCATGTGGCCGGCCGTGTGTGCCCCGAAACGGCCGACGGCGTCGCCCCTCAGCTCGAGATTGACGGCCGGGTTATTCATCGAGTCCCGACCGATGCTGGTCGCCGCGCGATCGAAATCGTCCGGGGCGATCAGCACCTGAGACCCTGGCGGCAGGGCGTCGCCCGGAATCATCGTCGTGTCCGCCGGCAGGGCGACGATCGCGATCTCGCAGGGGAGCGCCGGCGCCAGTGACGAGCAGCCGATCAGCGACCACACCACCGCGACCGCGACGATAGCGACGGCCAGATGGCGCGTCACGTCGGTTCCGCGAGCGCTCGTAGGGTATCGAGCAGGTGGTCGACGTCGTCCTCCGTGGCCAGGTAGTTGACGATGCCGGCGCGGAGCCAGGTCGAGCCGCGCAGGCGGGTCGTCGAGAGCCAGCCGTCGCCGGATGCCTCGAGCGCCGCCTGCAGGCGATCCTGGTGAGCATCGAGCTCGGCGCCATCGAGCGCCGCCGGTCGATGGCGGAAGCAGACGACCGATAGCTCCGGCACGGCGGGGATCGCCTCGAAGTCGGTGGCCTCG
>JAXDKY010000191.1:0-4016 GCA_034666885.1 Chloroflexota bacterium | reverse complement strand
GCGACATCCTGCGACGCTGGACCGACGACCAGCAGGACGACGGCTCGGGCGCCTCCGTCGAACACACCGAGCTCAACGGCCTCGTGGTCGATCTCTCCGCCCGGCGCGTGTCGTTCGACGGGACGACGCTGAACCTCACCGACCTCGAGTTCCGGGTCCTGGCGGCGCTCATGAACCGCCCCGGCCGAGCATGGTCGTTCACCGACCTCCGCCGCACCGGCTGGGGCGTGGGTCCGGATCTCTACACCGACGACCAGACCGTCCGCGCGCTCGTGCAACGGCTGCGCAAGAAGCTGCTCGCCGCGCGGGTGCCGATCGCGATCGAGGCCGTCCGCAGCTTCGGCTTCCGCGCCGAGATGCGCTCGCGCGGAACCCCTGCGCCCGAGGGGCTCTCACTCACCGGAGTTTCGCTGAAGACGAACAGAGAGGAACGACAGATCGAGGCCTCCTGACCCTCGCGCCGTGAACCCGGACCGCCCGTTAGGGCAATCAAGGGTTGGAGCGAGTCGATCAGGAGGCCTGTACAGACATGTCCGCCGTTCACCCCACCGGCGACGCGCCCGGCGCCGGGACCTACTACTGCATGGTGTGCGGCTGGCGGGTCTCGCTGACCGGAGACGAGCAACTCCCCCTCTGCGAACGGTGTCCGAACCCGACCGAGTCGCGCTTCTACCACTTCCTATGAGCCCCAAGCATCAGACCGACGTGACGCCCTACCACCGGTCGATGCCGGTGAGCGTCGAAGCCATGCTGCGGGCGCACTCCTACATGCGGACGGGCCGGCCCTCCGACACGTGGGACCCCGACGTCGACGACCAGACCTTCTTCGCGCTCCTCGGCGAGATGATCGTGGTCGGCATGCATCGCGGGAACGACCTGGGCGAACTCACCCTCAGCGTGACGAACGTGACCGTGATGCCCGGCGCCGATGGGCCGATCCCCGCCGGCGACCACGTCGCCATCACCATCTCCGGCCGCGGTGACTGGACACCGGAGCAGACCTGGAGCCGCGGGGCCGGTCCCTCCGAACCCTTCGTGACGCCCGATCTCGAGGTCGCGATCGTCGCGTCGGACGCGATCTACGGCTACACGCGACAGGCCTCGCCCGAGACCGGCGGGATCACCGCGATGTTCCCGGCCGCCGCGCCGCCGGACGACTAGTTCCGGCTGCCGGCCTCGTCGACGTCGGCCGCGTAGAAGACGTGGCCGCCGGGATCCGTCCGCTTCGCCCGGTACATCGCGATGTCCGCGTTCCGCAGCATCGTCTCGCTGTCGACGGCGTCCCGGGGGTACACGCTGATGCCGGACGACCCTCGAGCGTGGAACGGCCTGCCGTGCAGGTCGAACGGCCGGCTCATCGCCGCGCGGATCCTCTCGGCCACCCTGCTGATCGTCGCGTCGGCGGTCTCGGGCGCCAGGTCGCCGAGCAGCATCAGGAACTCGTCACCGCCCTGACGCGCCACGAGGTCCGTGTCCCGCGTGCACGCCCGCAGGCGATCGGCGAGCTGGACGAGCAGCGCGTCGCCGGTGTGATGTCCGAGCGAGTCGTTCACCTGCTTGAAGTTGTCGAGATCGAAGTACAGGACCGCCACCACCAGCTGCGCGCGCCTCGCGCGCTCCATCGCGATCGTCAGCGTCTCCTCGAACAGCTGCCGGTTCGCGAGGCCGGTCAGGCTGTCGTGGTAGGCGAGGTGTGCGACCCGGGCCTCGGCCTCCTTCAGCTCCGTCACGTCGAACAGCAGGCCGTGCTCCCACAGGACCGCGCCGTCGTCGTCGCGGAAGGCGTACGCGCGGTCGCGGACCCACACGATCCGGCCGTCCGGGCGCACCATCCGGTAGTCGCCCAGATCGCCGCCCTCGCCCCGGATGAACGCATCACTCTGTGCCTGAACCGTCGCGCGGTCATCCGGGTGGACGAGGGAGAGCCACATGTCGGGGTCGTCCCGGTAGGCCTCGGCCGACACGCCGAGGATCTCCTCGATCTGCGGGCTCACGTACGTCGTACGGGCGCCGTCGTCGGAGTACACGACGGCGGGGATCTGCTCGACGAGCGTCCGATAGCGGGCCTCCGCCTCGGTGAGTGCGACCGCCGCGTCCCGGCCGGCGATCAGACGGCGCGCGTCACGGATCGACGCGAACGTCACCCCATCCCCGAGCTGGCGCACGTGGACCTCGACCGGCAACGTCGGCGACCCGTTCTGGCGGATCAGCACGTCCTCGAATTCGGCCTCCGAATGCACTGCCCAACCGGGGAGCAGATCCTCGATCGAACCGCCGGTCGGATCGTGCCCGAGGAGCTCGACCGCGCGCTCGTTCGCCTGCGTGACGATCCCCTCACGCACGACGAGCAGCGCCTCCGGAGCGGCCGCGAAGAGGCGGCCGGCACCGACGGCCTCGTCCAACGAGCCGGGATCGTGCCTGGTCATGTCCGTAGAGACATCGGACGACGCGTGACGTCACCTGAGCACAAACGCCCCGGCCAGGCGGCTCCCTGCTGCCGCGCGCTTGACGGACAGGTCCTCCTCCAGGCAACATCCGAGCCCGTCCGACGGGGAGAGGGTCGACCGTGCTCCGAAGATCTGTTGCCCTTGCCTCGTTGGCAGCGTTCTCGTGGATCCCCGCCTCGCCGGCCGCCGCCGCCTGCACGGGCGCCTGGGATGCATTGCCGAGCCCCGCGGCCCACTACGCGGAGGGTGTCGAGGCCCTCACCCAGGACGACGCGTGGCTCGTGGCGTGGGACACCAACACCGGCGGAGAGGACCAGGGCTACGCGTACCACTGGGACGGGGCCGCTTGGACCAAAGTGACCATCCCGCAGCCAGGCGTCGCCGAGTACGTGCGCGGTATCGGCGCGATCGCCCCCGACGACGTCTGGATCGTGGGCTCGTGGCAGGAGACGACGACCTACGAATCGCACGCGTACATCGCTCACTGGGAGGACGCACAGTTCACGCAGATTCCCGTCGACGCCGGCACGTCCCCGCGTCTGTTCGCTGCGGACGGTGTCGCCTCGGACGACGTGTGGACGGTCGGCTACCACCACGCCAACCGCAGGTACGTCTCTCTCGCCATGCACTGGGACGGCGTGAGCTGGACCGAGGTTGCGACCCCCATGCCCGATCTGGCCGAGCGATTCCTCTACGGTGTCGATGCGATCGCCGCCGACGATGTATGGGCGGTTGGCTCCACGTACACGCGTGCCACGGGCGTGAAACCCCTGGCGCTGCACTGGGACGGGGTCAGCTGGACGAACACCGCACCCCGCTCACCGGGGCCAGGGTCGCTGTTCGCGGGCGTGGCGGCAACGGCTCCGAACAGAGCGTGGGCCGTGGGTCAGGTCAACAACGGAGAGGGCTCCCTGATCGAACGCTGGAACGGATCGCGGTGGAAGGTGTTCCCCGTCCCGGACACCGGCGTCACGCCGACATCCCTGAGCGACGTCAGCGCGGTCTCGGCCCAAAAAGCCTGGGCCGTGGGCAGCGCGGACGCGACGCCGCTGCTCTTCCGTTGGAACGGAACGGCATGGCGATCGGCCACCGTGCCCGGCGGCCACTCGGGGTACCTCGCCGAGGTCGACTCGTTGCCGTCAGGCGTATCGTTCGTCGCTGGAACGAACTCGGGCCACATCCTGGCGCTGCAACGCTGCCCCGCCATCTGATCCTCGAAGTGCGGACACGAACGGCATCGGTCCCAACCCCGATACGCTCGTCGTGGACGTCGACGGATCAGGAGGCATCCCCGATGAGCGTGTTCACATCCGACGAGCTCGACTACCTGACGACCCAGGGACTGGCGCGCATGGCCACGGTCGGGCGCGACGGCCGGCCGCACATCATCCCCGTCACCTACACGTACAACGCCGACGAGGACTCGATCGACGTGGGCGGCATCGCGTTCGGCGAGGGCAAGAAGTGGCGTGACGCGAAGCACAACCCGAAGGTGACGATGCTGATCGACGACGTGATCCCGTCGCCGCGGCGGGCGCGCGCGCTCGAGGTCCGCGGCGACGCGGAGCT
>JAXDKY010000190.1:0-4042 GCA_034666885.1 Chloroflexota bacterium | reverse complement strand
GAGGCCGTCCAGCTCCGCCTCGACCCGGGTCCGAAGCGCCGGATCGTCGCTGCGGCGGAGCGCGATGGCCGCCCGCCGCAGGCGCTCGACGAGCTCGAACGTCCCCTCGCCCGCCTGCTCCTCGATGACCTGGCCGAGGAGCGCACCGAGCAGCCGCACCTCGACGGCCAGCGGGTCGCGCGCGCCGGCCGAGCCGATCCCGGTGGGCTCCGCGCGGCGCGCCGTCGATCGCGATCCCGCCCGACGCCCGCTCACGCCGCGCTCCGGGCCGGCCGCTTCCGCAACCTAGGGAGGACGCCATCGCAACCTTTCGCGGCCGCAACCTTTCCTACCCTTGTAAGGTGATGACCATGGCAGCCGATCGAGGGACCGTGCAGGACGAGCGGCCGCACCTCGTGCGGGCGTCGCAGGAGCTCGACCAGCTGCACTTCATCCACAACGTGGCACGCCTGGCGACGACGGCGCGCACGTGGGACGAGCTCCTCGAGACGGTCGTCGATGGGACGCGCGACGCGCTCCATGCCGATGTCTCCTCCCTCTACCTGCTCGACCGGGACGGAGCGTACCTGACGCTGGCCGCGACCAACGGCCTCGACCGGTTCCAGATCGGCCGGGCGCGGGTCCCGTTCGGCGAAGGCGTGACCGGGCACGTGGCGGCGCATCGCGAGCCGCTCATGATCCCCGACGTCAAGGCTGACCCGCGATTCCTGTGGGTCCGTGGCCTCGACCAGAAGCGGTTCGTGACCTCGATGCTCAGCGTGCCGCTGTCGTGGCACGACCAGACCGTCGGCGTGCTCAACGTCCAGACCGAGCACCCGCGGGTGTTCAGCACGTCGGATGTCGCGCAACTCAGCGCGGTCGCCGACCTGCTCGCCGGCATCGTCGAGAAGGGCCGCCAGCAGTCGGAGGCGGAGGCCCGCGTCGAGTCGCTCAAGGCCATCGATGAGGCGCGCAGCGAGCTGATCGCGCTCGTCACCCACGAACTCCGGACGCCGCTGGCGGTCGTGCGCGCCTACGCCGATCTGCTGGCGGAGGAACCCCAGCTGGCCGGGCGCGAATCGCGCGACGTCGAGCGGCGCCAGACGCGGGCCGACTGGCACGGCGCGACGCTCGAGCAGATCGAGCGGTTGGACCGCCTCGTGGACTCCATCCTGGCATCCGTCCGGGTCGTGCCCGAGGACGCGCCGTCGGTCACGCCGGTCGATGTCGAGTCGCTCATCGCGGAGGTCCTGGGATCGTTGCGGCCGCTGCTCGGTCGGCATCGCGTGGACGCCCACGGCGCCCCGCGGCTGCACGCGCTGGCCGACCCGCCGCGCCTGCGCCAGATCATCGAGCACCTCGTCGAGAACGCCGTGAAGTACGCGCCGTCGGAGACGACGATCACCATCGACTGGGCGCTGGTCGAGGGCTTCGTCCACCTCGGCATCAGCGATGAGGGCCCGGGCATCCCCGACGAATGGCGGGAGCGGATCTTCGAGCCCTACGCGCGGCGGGATACGCACACCGCGCGCGGCTCGGGCATCGGGCTGTATGCCGCGAAGCGACTGGGTGAATCGATGGGCGCGCACCTGTGGTGCGAGCCCGCCAAGCCACACGGGGCGCGGTTCGTGGTCGCGTTGCCGGCTGCCGTCGCGATCTGACGCTACGAGAGGAACATGATCAGCATGACCACCCGCTCCCTCCGGATCCTCGTCGTGGACGACGACCCGGCCATGGTCGGGGCCATCACCGCCCTTGTCGGGACCGAGGGGCACCAGGTGATCACAGCCTACGACGGCCTGACGGCCGTGAAGCGGTTCCGCGATGAGCACCCCGACCTCGTCCTGCTCGACCTGGCGATGCCGGGGCCGGACGGGTTCAGCGTCGCCGGCCAGATGCGCGCGGTCGGCCAGGCGCCGATCCTCGTGGTGTCGGGCGAGAGCGGCGAGGCGGCCAAGGTCCGCGCCCTCGGCATCGGGGCGGACGACTACCTCACGAAGCCGTTCGGCAAGGCCGAGCTGCTGGCGCGGATCGCGGCGGTCATGCGCCGGGTCGACCGGCCGGGCGCCGGCGGCGCACCGGCGGGGCCGCTGGAGGCCGGGAACCTGGTGCTCGAGCCGGGCCGCCACGAAGCGCGGGTCGGGGAATCGTCGCTCGCCCTGACGCCGACGGAATTCCGGCTGCTCGAGGCGCTGGTCCGCGCGGACGGCGACATCGTCCCGCACCTCCAGCTCGCGCGGGCCGGCTGGCCGGCCGAAAGCGACCCGGACCTGCTCTGGCTGAAGCCCCACCTCGCGCGGTTGCGCGCCAAGGTCGAGGCCGCCGGCGGGCCGCACGTGGTGGCGGTCCGCGGCGTGGGCTACCGGATCGTCGTCTAGGGAGCCGCGGCGGGCCGAGCCGCCGCAGGAGCCGCGGCGGGCCAAGCCGCCGCCCATCGACTAGCCGGCCGTCAGACGGTCACCGAGATCGCGCGACCGGTCGTGTCGTGCGCGGAATCGGCGCAGGAGACACGGCAGCCACGGGCATCGCGCCCGGCCAGCGGATTGAAGTGGAACCAGGCGTCGCCGGTGGCAGACAAACGGCAGCCACACGCGGCACAGGTGACGGGTGCTTCCTGCCCGCCGCGGACGGCGAGCGGCCGCCGGAGCTCGGCGTCGGACGGGTGGATCATCGGGGTCACCTTCTCGTGGTTCTGATCGGTGGATGCGGTTCGGGGGAATGCCGCAGTGGTGTTCGGGTGACGCTTCCCCATCGTGCTTCGGAGCCTAGGCCCGAGCACCCTTCGCGTCGGCGGCGACAAGGAGGCGGGACGGTTGCGGCTCGGTGGCGGCTGGGCGGCAAACGAAGTGGTCGAGGGAACCTGACAGGACTTGGCATGTACGTCGGGCATGCTCACGGTATCGATGTCGGGCGGCCGACTGGCCCTATCGGATCGACTTTCCGTGGGCCTATCGATGGGGCCACTACCGGTCCAGGATGACGGCATCGACATCGCTTCGGAGACCGACATGGATACGCTGTTCATCTGGTTCATCGTCATCGCTGCCCTGGTCGCATTTGATCTCGGTGCGCTCACCTGGGGCGTCGACTCGCGCGATCGACTGCCCGACGACCACCGTCGCTGACCGTTTCCACGCCACGCACCGTCGGAGGACCGCATGCACCCGCTGACCCCGTTCCTCGCCGCTGAGCTCGATCGGGAGCGCCGCGCAGCCGCCGCCCGGCGTTCCCTCGCACATCGTGTCGGCGCGACCGCTGACGCGAGACCCTCCCCGGTCCGGCGCCGACTCGCGATCGCGCTCTCCGTCGTGAGCCGAAGCAGCGCGGCTGCCGTGCGTCGACTGGACGACTGCCTCGCCGACGAGCTCGCCGGCCGACTCACGGCCAGTCGATGACCATTCCGGCCGATCGCGCGCGACCCGTCGATCCGGTCGCGGAACCGGACGCCTATCGTCGCGAGATCCTGTCCTGGCTCGGCGACGACGATCCGGCCGCGGTCCAGGCGGCCACGACCGCCGCGCTCCGGGCGATCGTTCGCGACGCCGGCGACCAGCTGCGCGTCCGACCGGAGCCGCAGGAGTGGTCGGTGATCGAGTGCGTCGGCCATCTCGTCGACGCCGAGCTGGTGGTTGCCGCGCGGGTCCGCTGGATCCTCGCCGAGGACGAGCCGGACATCGTCGGTTACGACCAGGATCGCTGGGTCAACACGCTGCGGCACCGCGACGCCGACCCGGAGGAACTGGTCAGCTTCTTCGACGCGGTCCGGAGCGCGAACCTGCGGCTGTGGGCGGCGACCCCGGTCGAGGCGCGCGAACGGTTCGGGCGGCACCGCGAGCGCGGACCCGAGAGCTACGAGATGACCGTGCGGCTCGCGGCCGGGCACGATCGATTCCACCTGGCCCAAGCGGGGCGGGCTCTCGCCGCGGTGCGCGGGGTCTAGTCGCCTCAGACGACGGGCTGGCCGGGGTCGGCGACGGCCCGTGTCGTGGACATGGTCGCCACGGACGGGAGCGCGTTCGGCTGGTCGCGCGGCTCCGGGGCGGCGGCGATCGACTCGACACGG
>JAXDKY010000189.1:0-3532 GCA_034666885.1 Chloroflexota bacterium | reverse complement strand
TCGGCCTGTTCGAGCCCGACCAGATGTACGAGGCCCACGTCAACCTGATCCAGCACGGCCGCAAGATCTGCCACGCCCAGCGCCCCGAGCACGACAAATGCCCGCTGATCGAGCGCTGCCGCTTCGTCGACCCGAAGGCGCCCTAGCGCGACCGCCCCTCACGCCACCACGCGTGACAGGACCTCCAGTCCGTAGCCGCGACCCGCCCCGCGGGCCACGCTGCACCCATGAGAGGAGACCATTCCGCACGACTATCGATCGCGCTGGTGGCCGCCCTCATCATGGGGACGCTGGTCGCACCATCGAGCGTCGGCGCGGCAGGCGCCGCACAGGCGATCATCGCGAGCGCGCCGGTCGGCGGACCGACGGTCGACCTCCTGATCGGGGCTCGCCCCGGACGCGGTCCCGCTGTCGCCGCCCTGACCGCGCACTTCGGCTCGCGCGACAAGGGGACCGTCCGCGGCCTCTCCGTTCGCCGCCTGCGCATCCCCGCTGCGGTCGCTGCCGCACTGGAGCGGACCCTCGAGAGCGACCCATCGGTCGCGTTCGTCGAAGTCGATAGCGCCGTAAAGGCGACCCTCGACCCCGACGATCCGTACTACGCGATCGGCTACGCGTGGGGATTCCGGGTCATCGGTGCGCCCGCGGCATGGGACACGTCGACCGGGATCGGCGGACCGGTCATCGCCGTCGTCGATACCGGCGTTGACGGCACCCACCCCGATCTCGGCGGACGCGTCCTGGCCGGGTACGACTTCGTCAACAGCGACAGCGACCCCGCCGACGACAACGGCCACGGTACGCATGTCTCCGGCATCATCGCCGCCACCGGCAACAACGGGATCGGCGGCGCCGGAGTCTGCTGGGGCTGCAGCATCCTGCCGGTCAAGGTCCTCGATTCCGACGGCAATGGCTATTACTCAGCCGTTTCGGCGGGCCTGACCTGGGCGGCCGATCACGGCGCCAGCATCATCAACGTGTCGCTAGGCGGCAATTCCCCGTCTGAGACCCTGGAACAGGCGGTCGCCTACGCACAGGCGCGCGGCATCGTGGTGGTGGCGGCGGCAGGCAACAGCGGCGTCACGACTCACGCCTATCCGGCGGCCTTTCCCGGGGTCATCGCGGTTGCTGCCTCAACTTGGGGCATCCAGTTGGTCGACTGGTCGAACTATGGCGCGGACTGGGTGGCCGTGGCCGCTCCCATGTGCATAACCTCGACCTGGCCGGGCGCGGCCTATCACGATCTCTGTGGCACCAGCATGGCCACGCCGTTCGTATCCGGATCCATCGGCCTGCTGATGGCGGCTGACCCCGCGTCCACTGCGGCCCAGGCCGCCAACGCCATCCTCGGCACAGCGGGCCCGGAGCTCCGCGACGTCACCGCAAACGGCCAGATGCACCTGGACCGGGCGCTCGAAGCGCTACTCGCTGGCAACGTGCCCGACCCGGTGCCCACCGCCTCGCCGACCCCGTCGCCCACACCTGCTCCGACCCCGTCGCCTGAGCCGACCCCGACCCCGGACCCGACGGCGGCACCGACACCGACTCCGGACCCGACACCGGACCCGACCCCGCCGCCCATCCCGGGCCCGGGCGGGACCGCGCCACCGGCCCCGACGCCGACCCCATCGCCGACTGCGGCTCCCACGCCCACGCCGACCCCGCCGCCGGCCGCTCCCAGGGACACCACGGCCCCACGGGTCAAGTCGAGGACACCGGCCGCCAACACGATCAACATCAGCCGCCTGTCCAACGTCAGGATCATCTTCACCGAGGGCGTGAGGGGTGTCTCGAGCCGGACGATCTGGCTGGTCAACACAAGGACCGGGGTCAAGGTCACGTCCAGCGTGAGCTACGCGGCATCGACCCGGACGGCCACGGTCAATCCCTCACGGACGATGGCTGGCCTGACCCGCTACAAGGTGGTCGTCGGCAGCGGCATCACGGATGCGGCGGGCAACAGACTCGGCACCGGCTACTGGGTGTTCAAGACCAGACGCTGAGCCGCCCTGACGTTTTCAGGCTCCGAGGCCGACTCGAACGCAAAGATAGAGAGGAGGGGCGATCCCTCCTCCCTACCGGTTGGTGCTCTAGCCGCCTGTGACTGGGTCGCCTCAATCAGGCCGGCCGATGCGTTGCTTGACTACTTGTTGCTGGGGACGCCGCGGGCCGACGAATCCACGTCGAGGAAGCGGAGGAACGCCGGGGGTGTCCCGAGGCAATCGCCAGCCGCCTGGGGCGTGTATCCGACGCCGCTGACCATGTTGTTGACGATCTGGTCCTTGTGGCCGACGTCACTGATCCCGGCCTGGTAGCCACACGTGGCGTTGTAGCCGGTGGTGTTGGTGACGGCCCCGTTCGAAATCGTGTTGAGCTTCACGGTGTTGTTGGTCTTGGTGGCCGGCGCGTTGCCTGACGCATCGGCATTGAAGAGCCAGACCCCAACATCGTTGTTCGTCAGCGTGTTCTTGGTGATGCTCAGCCCGACCGTGTACGGAAGGCCGTAAAAAGACCCTCCCACGACGAGGATTCCGCCTGAGCTGGCCCCGTTGGCACCGGTGTAGGCGTTGCCGGTCACGGTGTTCCCGGTCACGGTCGCCATGGCGCCGTAGCCGACTTGGATCCCGTTCTGGGCGATGTAGCTGACAGCCCCTTCACCGGTCACGGTGTTGTTGCTAACCGTCGCGGTCGTGCCGGCACAGTTCGTGACGATCCCGGCCTTCTGATACGAGGAGACCGTGTTGCCGCTGATGGTGCCGCTCGTGGCTCCGGTCGTGCACGCCGGCTGGGTCGTTGCATCGCCGTTGTCGACGGTCGCGTAATAGATGGCGATCCCGTGCTGAGTCCCATCGAGCGGACTCTGACCGATGTGGTGGACGGTGGTGCCGGTCACGTTCACGCTCGTGCCTCGGACCACGACGCCGAAGTAGTTCGCGCCGAAGATGGTGGCGTTCGTGACATTCGCCGAGCCGGTGATGCTGTCGTAGTACACGCCGATGTTGCAACCACCCGCGTCAAGCGAGCCGGTGACATTTCCGCCGATCTTCGCGGCGGTCAGGTTGATTCCGTCCCGGAAGAAGCCGGTCGGTGTGCAGGAGGCGGCCGCTGCCGACGCGACCCCTGGCAGGCTCGCCACGAAGAGGGCGGCGATGAGCGCGGATGCCGAGAGCAAGCTGGTCAGCCTGCGCATCGATGACTGGTGCATGGGCACGAACCTTCCTCGTCGCCCGTCGGGCGACTCCTGGTCAGGTCGGTCTCGCCACTAGCTGGGCAGGCGCTGGCGACCGAGGAGGGCGCGCGTGCCGTTCGCTTTCCTGACGTCGTAGGACCGGCACTGTACCATAACGCTCAGGTTCTTGTACACTGCAAAGAATGATCGAACCCGTGGAGCAGCCGATTTCACCGGCGCTCGAGGCTACGAGGGCGATCGTCCTCGCCGAGGCCGAACACCGTGGATGGCGCGAGGTCGACCGCACATGGTTGCAGGACGCCGGCCTCTCGGACTCCGACCTCGAGCGACCGGGCCTGGCTG
>JAXDKY010000188.1:0-3185 GCA_034666885.1 Chloroflexota bacterium | reverse complement strand
GGCGCTCGCCCAGCTCGAGCGCGATCGCGACACGCTGTCGGGGGCCCGCGAGCGCCGCGCCGAGGCGGAGGCCAGCCTGTCGGAGCGACGCAGCATGCTCTAGAAGGCGCGCCAGGCCGTGCGCCTGACCGCGGTGCGGGCCGCCGCACAGGATCGATACGAGCGCTATCGCGATGCCGTCGAGGTCACGGCCGAGCTCGACTCGCTGGCCCAGACCCACCCGTCACCGAACCCGCTTCCCGTGGTCCGCCAGAGCGTCGAGCGACTGCGCGGCCTCGACGCGAAGATCCGCGAGCTCCAGGCAGCGCTGTCCGGTGAGGTCGCCGTCCAGTTCGACGTCGCGCCCGAACCGACCTGGCGGCCACTCTCGCGCTGGGCCATCCTCGCGGTCGTCGTCGGCCTGCTCGTCGCCGGTGGCTCGTTCGCCGCCGAGACCGCCGGTGTCCTTCGCCTCGGCGCGATCCCGCAATACCTGGGCGCGGCCGTTGCCGGCATCGGGCTGATCCTGAGCCTCGTGGCGTTCTGGCTGCGTCGTGGCTCGCAGATGCAGGAGCAGTTGCGGGACGTCGAGATCGACCGCCGCCTGCGCGGCCGATCGGAGATGGAAGCGGAGCTGCGCCAGGCCCAGGCGGACACCGAGAAGCAGCTCGGATCGCTCGGGCTCGAAGACCTGGCAAGCGCCGAGGACATGCTCAGCAAGGAAGAGGCGCACGTCGCGCGCATGGACCAGCTATCCGCCCAGCTGGATGGGCTCGTGGGCAAGGAGCCACGCGACACGCTGGCGAAGACCCGCGATGCGTCGGCGCTCGAGATCGAACAGAAGTCGAACGCCCTCGAAGCCCTTGGACCGATCGCCAAGGAGCCACGGGCGCGAGAGCGCCTGGAGGTCGAGGTCCGCGACGGCGAGGCCGCCCTCGAGCGTGGCCGCGACGACGAGGCGAACGCGCGCGCGCGGGTCGAGACCAATGCCGTCGACGCCGAGCAGGTCGCCGCCGAGGCCGAACGGCTGGCGGGCTGGCGCGAGCAGCTGGCCGTGCTGCAGCGACGACACCGGGTGCTCGAGACGACCCTGCGCGCCATCGAGACGGCCGAGGTCGCGACGATGAAGACCGCGACGCGCTACCTCGAGGGCCACATGGTCCGCGACCTCGCGACGGTCACGGGTGGCCGCTACCGGCGGATCCGTGTCGACGACAAGACCCTCGACATCGAGGTGCACGCCCCGGAGCTCGGCGACTGGGTGCCGGTCGGCAGCCTGAGCCAGGGAACGCTCGATCTCGTCTATCTCACGGCGCGGCTTGGGCTCGTTCGCCTCGTGACCGGCGACCGGCGGCCGCCACTCGTGTTCGACGATCCGTTCGTCACGCTCGACGACACCCGGGCCGCGCGGGCGCTCGACCTGCTGCGGCGGGTCGCCTCCGACTTCCAGATCATCTACCTGACGACCTCGGAGCGATACGACGCGGTGGCCGACGCGGTGGTCGAGCTGCCCGGTCCCACCGCCGTCGACGACGGCGTCGAGGATCCCTCGCTGGCGCGCGACGAGCCCGTCCCGACCGGGGTCAAGGCCTGATCGATCCCCTTCCGGCGGGGACGGCCACCGTCCTGCTCGGACTGGCGGCCGCCGCCGCCTGGGGTGCCGGCGATTTCGGTGGGGGCCTCGTCAGCCGGCGCACGCCGGTCTATGGCGTCGTCCTCGTTTCGCAGTTCGTGGGGATGTCGATCGCGCTTGTCCTGGCCGTGGGCCGCGGCGAGTCGGTGCCGAGCGGGAACGATGTGTTGTTGTGCCTCGTCGCCGGCGTCCTGGGTGGGATCGGCATCACGGCGCTCTACCGGGGTCTTGCGATCGGGCGGATGGGCATCGTGGCGCCGGTCACCGGCGTGCTCGCGGCGGTCATCCCGGTCGTCGCCGGGATCATCCTCGAAGGCGTGCCCGACAGCGCCGTGCTCGTCGGCATCGGCCTTGCCGTCGTGTCGGTCGTCCTGGTCTCGCGCGTCGCCGACGAGGGCGGTGGCCGGGCGGGGCTCGCAGAGGCCCTCGTCGCGGGCGTCGCCATCGGCTGCTTCGGTGTCGCCATCTCCGGGATCAGCGAGGGTCAGGTCTTCAGCTCCCTGACGCTCATCCGGCTGGTCCAGGCAGCGCTCGTGATCTGCCTCGTCCTGGTCAGCCGGACCGAGTGGCGGCCACCGCGCGGCGCCATCCCGGCGATCGCGGTGATCGGCATCCTGGACATGGCCGGCAACAGCTTCTACCTGCTGGCCGTGCAGACCGGGGCGCTGGCCGTGGCCTCGGTGCTGTCCGCGCTGTACCCGGTCATGACCGTGATCCTCGCGGCGATCGTCCTGCATGAACGGATCACGCGCGACCACGCGGTCGGGATCGGGCTCGCCACCACGGCCATCGTCCTCATCGGCGTCGGGTCCGCGTAGACTCTCCGGCATGCCCGAAGCCCCCAGCCCAGCCGCGTTGGAGCCGATCTGGTTCGTCGAGGCGACCTATACGCCCGACGCAGCCGAGACGAGGACCCCGTTCCGCGCCGAGCACCTTGCCGGGGTCGTGGCGCGGCTCGAGGCGGGCATCTACGTGGATGCCGGTGCGTTCCTGGACGTGTCGTCTTCGGTCCTACTGGTGCGGGCGGACAGCGAGCGGGCCGCGATCGATCTCGTTTGTGATGACGTGTACATGCGGAATGGGGTGTGGGTCGAGGTGCGGGCTCGGGCGTTCGGGTTGGTCAACCGGCCGTAGCCCTGGGGGTCGTGCTGCCGACGGGTCCTGTCACCGGGCACCGCCCGGCCTCCGGTCGCTCCGGCGCTGCGCCTAACGCTCCCTCCGCCGTGCGGCGCCCGGCGCCACCCGCCGCTCTCGGTCCGCTTCCGGCTCCGGCCACAGACCCGTACCACCGCCCGGCGCCTCGTTCCGATTGCCGCCTGGCGCCACCTACCGATTTGCGCCCGGCGCCACCCGCCGACTCTGACCATCGCGGCGTTCGACTTTTAGGTTTGCGACGTCCTGCGTCGAGCGCAGTTGGACTACGTGGTCGAAGCCTTCTGCTGTCAGCTGTCCGGCATCGATGGTTTGGCGGACGGCTTCCAGGTGTCGTTGTATGACGGCGGGGTCGACGACTCGGGCGGTTCTGGTGGCGTTCTGGGCCAGGACGGTGGTGGGGTCGAGGTCGAGGATGATC
>JAXDKY010000187.1:0-2669 GCA_034666885.1 Chloroflexota bacterium | reverse complement strand
CGTTCCCTGCCGCTGGGACGGCCGCACCGACCGTCGAGAGGACCTGCGAGGCGCCGCCCGCGGCGCCATTGAACGCGCTAGGGACCGTTGCGAGCAGCAGGCCCGCGATGCCCATCGTGGTCAGCCCGAGCGCGAGCGGGAACGTGATGCGATCGCGCGCCGACCCGATGGCCGAGAACCAACGACGGAGGCCGCGCGAGCGCAGGCGGGCCGCATCGGCGGGAGTCAGTGTGAAATCGCGCGGGCGGGCCGGGATCGCCGCAGAAGGGATCGCGGCCGATACCGCTACCAGGTCGGCGAACAGGTCCGCACACGCCGTGCACGACTCGAGAGCCGCTTGCGCGCGCACGGCGTCGGCCGAGGTGAGATCGGGATCCTTGGCCGCGAGCGCCGCCATCCACACGGGGTCGTGCGTGGCGTGATCCGATCGGGTGGCAGGCTTGATGGGTTCCGTCATGTCTCCCGCCAGACGACCTCGAGCACGAGGTGGTTCCCGTGTCGCAACGGCTCGACGGGTCGCATCATCGCACTCGACGCCTTCGGTCCGCGACGTGACGGGCCGCGAACACGCCGATCCCCACGCCCAGGAGACCCGCCGAGACGGCCAGCATCGGAGCCGGATCCTCAGCGGAGTCGATCAGGAGGCGTTCTGGCGGCGCCGCGGTCGGCTCCACGCCGAGCGCAACGAAGGGGACTTCGCTCGGCTCTGCGGACGTGGCGTCGCGAACGAGCGGCGCTGAGGCGGCTGAACCTGAACCGATGGCCCCACCGATCGGGGCCAGCATCAGTGGGCCGGCCGTGAGGAGCAGTCCCGCGAGGCCGACGGTCGTGAACCCGAGGGCGAGCGGTCTGGACAGCGCGTCCCACTTGGAACCGACCATCGCCGACCATCCCCACCAGCGTCCCCGCCCGAGCCGACGCGCGTCGCTCGCACTGAGCCGGAAATCGCGTGGACGGGATGGGACAGCGGATAGCGGCAGGGCCAGGGTCATGGCGACGAGGTCCGCGTACAGGGCCGCGCATCGAACGCACAGCTCGAGCATCACCGAACGCCGAGCGCCACGATCCAGCGACTGGGCGACGAGCAGGCGATCGTGGCGGGCGTGCGCGGCAAGCTCAGCCACGGAACAGCTCCATGCGCTCGGACAGGATGTCCCGCAGCGCCAGCCGGCCGCGGTGGATGCGCGACTTCACGGTGCCGAGCGATACCCGGGTCATCTCGGCGATCTCGCCGTAGTCGTAGCCCTCGATGTCGTACAGGACGATGGCCGCCCGCTGGTCATCGGTGATGAGCGTCAGGGCGGCCGCGATGGCGCGGCTTCGTTCCGTGTGGATGGCGGTCCGTTCGGGGTCCGCCTCTGGACCCGTCGGTGGCTGCCAGCTGTCGTCCTCGAATTCCGGATACGGCTGGACCGGTCGCCGCTTGCGCGCGCGCTGCTGGTCCATCGCCGCGTTGACGCAGATCCGGTTGAGCCAGGACTTGACGCTGCCACCGCGGAACCCCGCGAGATTGCGATACGCGGAGAAGAAGGCTTCCTGGACAGCATCGGACGCCTGATCGCGGTCGGGGACCATGCGCACCACGAGGGCGAACATGGAGTCCTGGTACAGCACAACGAGGTCGTTGAATGCATCGAGGTCGCCCGCTCGGGCTCGCTCGATGAGGATGAGGTCGCGGCGCTGGACGGGGTCGTCGGAGACCGTCGTCGAGCGAAGGTCCTCCACGGTCTGGGGGTCCCTCCGGACGGCGATGCTGGCGGACGTGAGGCCGGGCGAGTCTAGCATCGGCCGGCAGACGCAGGAACCGGTGCCTGGGTTCCGGGGCGCGTCGGTTTCGACCGGGCGGTACGATACGCAACCGGGCCCGGCCGAAGTGGCGGAACGGTATACGCGATGGTCTCAAACACCATTGGGCGCAAGCCCTTGTGGGTTCGACTCCCACCTTCGGCACCACAGGATCGGAGCATCGACGAGCGATGATGCCAACGATGCGCCTGGAAGGACGCGCCGATCGCGCCCGCCAAGCCGCGATCGCCATCGGGATCGGCGGCGGCCCCGCAGCACCGCACCATCTCGGTCCCCACAACGCCCTCGAATGGGTCGTCTACCTGGGTCTCTTCGCAGCCATCGCGGCCGTCGTCCTTTACGAATGGCGCAGCCGGAACGTGCTCCCGGATCTGCCCGAGCCGCGGCAAGACGAGACCCGTTGGCCCCATGCTTCCACGTGCGGATCACCAGCGACCCGATCCGATCAGTCGTTCGATGAGTCCGCAACGCGGCACGACGAGTCCTGAACCGGCGCACATCACATCGAGACCCGTCGCGTACCGTACGACCATGCCAAGCGGGCCAAGATCCCGATTCATCGGCTATCCGACCGACTCGTTGATGGCCGTCCTGCCGGCGCCCGAGTCCGCGGCGGCGGCTGCCGCCTCCCTGCGCGCCGCCGGGATCCCCGATCGCGATATCACGATCCTGCGCGGGCAAGAAGGCGCAGACCGGCTTGACGGCACGGGCTCGGTGAACGGCCTCGTCGCCCGCCTGCGGCGGCTGGTCTCCTTCACATTGATGGACCAGCTCGTCGACATGGCGATCTACGAGCAGGCGGTCCGGGAGGGACAGGTAGTCGTGATGGTCAAGGCCCGTGGCCCACGAAAGGCGGCCGCGAT
>JAXDKY010000186.1:0-4853 GCA_034666885.1 Chloroflexota bacterium | reverse complement strand
CTCGAGTGTCGATCCCGGGTTCGCGCTGATCGACGGCTCGGGCCAGTTCGAACCCGCTCCTGCCGAGATCGTCGATGGCACCATCACGTTCCCGGCGGTTGTCACCGCGCGCGAAGTCCTGGTGCTCGACACGACGGCCATCAAGGCCGAGATCATGGGCAAGCCCATCGACCAGGCGCGCCAGATCCTGGGCACCTACGGCGAATCGCAACTCACCGTCTGGCCGGATTGGGTCGGCACGGTCCCGACGCTCGACTCACGGGTCGAGGTGACGACCTCGGAAGGTGCCTCGCCATGAGCGTGCTTGGCATCGACCTCGGGGAGCGGCGCATCGGCGTCGCCATCGTCGACGGTCCGAGCGTCGGAGCGAGGCCCCTGACCACGCTGCGCCGCGGCCGCCACGTCGGCATCGATGCGGACGCCCTGCTGGCGCTCATCACGACGCATGGCATCACGGAGCTCGTGGTCGGACTCCCGATCGACGCCGCGGGGCACGAAGGCCCCCAGGCCACGCTCACCAGGACGTGGGTGGAGGACATCCGCGGCCGCCTGGGCGACGATATCGCCATCACCCTGCACGATGAGCGGCTCAGCAGCCACGTTGCCGAGGGCCGCGTCGGCCCGATGAAACGGGGCCGGTCCGGTGGCCCGCCCTCGCGCAAGCAGCGCGACGAATACCGGGCGCGGATCGACCGTGAGGCGGCCGCCGTCATCCTGCAAGATGCTCTCGACACCCGCCAGCCGGGGTCGAGGCGCGCCCCCCAAGCATCGACACCGGAGATCCCCTCATGACGATCCGCTCCGGCGGACGCCCGCGCGACCGACGACAGCCGCATGCCCGCCGGTTCGACCCCGACGCCTACGCCACCGACTACGTGCCGGAGGCGTACGAGCCGTCCCGGCGGTCCGGCAACGGCAATGGCGGCGGCCGTCGAGGCGGCGGTCGTGGGAGCGGCATCGGCGGGGTCGTCAAGTTCCTCGTCTTTGCGCTGGTGCTGGCCGCGCTCGTGCTCGTCATCGCGCTGACAGCGCTCCGGCCGCTCGTCAACAACGCCATCCTCGGCATGGCCGCGGACAACCCGGCTGCGCTGAACGTGCCGTTCGTGGCCGATATCGTCCGCCAGGACCTCGGCGACGCCCTCACCGACCCGGTGTCGCAGGATCCGACGCAGGTCGAGTTCGTGGTCAACGACGGCGACACCGCCAGCACCATCGCCGCGCGCCTTGCGGGGGAGAACCTCATCAAGGACGCGCGGGCCTTCGTCTTCATCGCGAGCAGCAAGCAGTTGTCGGGCGACCTCCAGCAGGGCACGTTCGTCCTTCGTCGCAACATGACCCCGGACCAGCTCGTGACGGCGCTGCTCGCCCCGCCGGCGGTCCCCTATGTCCAGATCGCATTGCGCACGGGCCTGCGTCTCGAGCAGATCACGGCCAAGCTCCAGACCCTGCCCGAGCTCCAGATGGACCCCCGCGAGTTCTACGAGCTCGCCAAGGAGCCGCCCGCCGCGTTGATCGCCGACTACCCGTGGCTGCAGCGCATCTTCCGCGACCTGCCCGAGGGCACCAAGCCGTCGCTCGAGGGCTTCCTGTGGCCGGACACCTACAACGTTTTGCCCGACACCACGCCCGAGGAGTTGATCCGGCGCATGCTCGACAACTTCGTCGCGAAGGTCACCGAGGCCAAGCTCAACGTTCCCCAGGAGCGGGGCCTGGCCTTCTACCAGGTGCTCTCGCTCGCCTCGATCGTCGAGCGCGAAGCCGTCCTCGACGACGAACGGGCCCTGATCGCCGGCGTGTACCAGAACCGGATGGACGGCCTGCCGGGCATCAAGAACAAGATCCTCAACGCCGACCCGACGGTCATCTACGCCGTCGACACCGTGAAGCTGGCCGAGCTGCCGTTCGAGAGCTGGAAGACGTACACGTTCTGGACCGTGCCCAAGGACGTGGCCCTCAAGAACGTGGTGCTGCCGGCCGAGCTGCTCGGCTTCCAGACCTACACGCAGCCCGGGCTCATCCCAGCGCCGATCGTGACGCCGACGCTCGCGTCGATCGACGCGGCGCTCCATCCGGACACGGCCGACAAGTACCTGTACTTCCTGGCGATCCCGGACGGCAACGGCGCCCACGCCTTCGCGAAGACGGCCAAGGAACACGACGCGAACCGGAAGAAGTACGGCTACACGTGATCCTCGGCCGCGATCGGTGGCCGCGACCCGACGACTTCGCGGCGCCACCCGGCGCCGCCCAGCGCGAGACCTGGTCCGAGGCCGATCGAGCGGCCCGGCCCGCGCGACTCCGCCGGCTGCGCGACAGGTTCGCCGACGCCGCGATCGACGCGTTTTTCGGGGTCCGCCCGGAGCACATGCGCTACCTCACCGGGTTCGCGCTCGGCGACGGGGAGGAGAAGGTCGCCGGCACGTCCGGACAGTTCCTCGTCGGTGGTGACGAGGTCGTCGTCCTCGCCGATTCGCGCTACACGATCCAGGCGCGGCGCGAGGCGCCGGACGCTCGCCTGGCCGAGGCGTACGGCGACCTGCCCGAGCGCTGGGCGGACCTGCTGGCATCGATCGGCGCGCGACGCGTCGGGGTCGAGGCCGGGTTCGTCGCCCATGCGGTGTGGGAGCGACTGGCGGCGGCCGCTCCGGACGTGGAGCTCGTGCCGATCGAGGGCTGGGTCGAGGCGGATCGGGCGGTCAAGGAGCCGGCGGAGCTCGAGCGGATCGCGGCGGCCTGTGCCGTGGCCGACCGGGCGCTGGCGGCGCTGCTGCCCGATATCGGGCCCGATTCCACCGAGGCCGAGCTGGCGCTCCGACTCGAGTGGCTGATGCGGACCGGCGGCGCGGAGGCGCTCGCCTTCGATGTCGCGTGCCTGGCCGGGCCGGAGGCGGCACTGCCACACGGCGCCCCCGGCGACCGGCCGCTCCGCGCGGGCTCGGTCGTGCTGTTCGACTTCGGGGCGCAGGTCGCCGGCTATCGCAGTGACATGACCCGGACCCTGTTCGTCGGCGAGCCGGCAGCGAGGGACCTCAAGGTCTACGAGACGGTGGCGCGGGCGCAGGCGGCGGCGATCGAGGCGCTCGAGACGGCTGTCGCAGCGGGTGGCGACCTGCCCAGCGGCCGAGCCGTCGACGCCGTGGCGCGCGGGGTGATCGAGGAGGCCGGCTTCGGCGAGCGGTTCGGGCACGGGACCGGCCACGGCATCGGCCTGGCGACGCATGAGGCGCCGTCGCTCGGCAAGCGAGCACCCGAGACGCCCCTGCCGACCCCGACGGCGTTCTCGGTCGAACCCGGGATCTACCTCGACGGCGAGATGGGCGTTCGCATCGAGGACCTGATCCATCTCGACGCGGCGGCGGGGACGGTGGAGCGGATGACCCGCTTCCCGCGCGACGTGATCATGGTCGGTGGCTGAGCGAGTCGAGCGACAGCCGCGTGCGACGATGGGGACCTCGCAAAGGGATCGAACGGGGGACCGCGCCACATGGATCTCGAACAGCAGCCGGTGGCAGGCCGGTGATCGGCGCGCAGTCGCTGGTTTCGATGGCGATCGCCGTCGTGGCCCTCGGCCTGCTGGCCTGCGAACCGGCCCCCGTGCCCGGCGCGCCGGCCGGCGGCGGCGGAGCGCCCCAGATCGCCTGCCAGGGCGTGCCGAATTCGATCTGCAAGCAGGCGCTCGACACGACGGGCGCGGCGCAGGGGACCGTCGCGCAGGTCATCGTTCGCTGCAGCCAACCCGTGTGCACCGAACAGAGCGGCGAAGCCGACGTCCTGATCCTCTTCAGGGACGGCCGGCAGGAAACCAGCAACTACGGCTGGGGCGCGGCGCCGGCGGTTCCGGCGCCCCTCATGACCCCGCCGCCATTGCCCGTCGAGCCGATCTGCGAGGGCGTGCCGTTCCAGAAGTGCATCGACACGGCGATCAGCGGTCTCGACGGCAGCAGCGCCGACAAGGTGGGCAAGATCACCGTCCATTGCAGCGCCGTCTGCACGCCGACCAGCGGCACCGGCGAGACCACGTACGAATTCGTGGACGGACGACCGAGCGTCACGAGCAGCTGGAACTATGAGGGCGGTGGCTGAGCGCAGCCGGGGAGCGGTTGGTCGTCGGCTAGAATGACGCCTCGACCCCGACGATCCCCGGTCCCGCCGGCGCGCGCGGCGGTCTGACCCCAGGAGCCCGACCACGACATGATCAGCACCGGTGAACTCAAGAAGGGCGTGGCCATCGAGCTCGACGGCGAGCTCTGGCAGATCCTCGACTACCACCACATCAAGATGGGTCGGGGATCGGCTCAGGTCCGCATCACCCTTCGCAACATCAAGCGCGGCCAGACCGTGGAGCGCTCCTTCCAGGCCGGTACGAAGTGGCCGCGCGCCTCGATGGAGAAGCGCCCGGTCCAGTTCCTCTACCGCGACGACCGCGACTACCACTTCATGGACACCGATACGTACGACCAGTTCGTCCTCTCGACCGACCAGCTCGGCGAAACCGCGCAATACCTCAAGGACGGGATGACGCTCGACCGGACGAGCTACCAGGGCGAGACCATCGGTGTCGAGCTACCGGTGACGGTCGACCTGGCGGTGGTCGAGACCGAGCCCGGCTTCGCCGGCGACACGCAGTCGGGCGCGCGCAAGCCCGCCACGACCGAGACCGGCCTCGTCGTCCAGGTGCCGATCTTCGTCGAGCCTGGCGACACGATCCGCATCGACACACGGACGGGGGAGTACCAGACCCGGCTCTGATGGCAAGCCACGGCGGGACCCAGACGTGAGTGGTCGCGGTTCCGAGCCGCCGGAGTGGGCGCTGCCCAGCTGGGATGCGGTCGGGCCGGATCCCGACGAGCCGA
>JAXDKY010000185.1:0-6017 GCA_034666885.1 Chloroflexota bacterium | reverse complement strand
CCGGCGGCCGGCGCGTCACGGGCCATGGCCGTCGGTGACGCCGCGGAGGTCTGGGCCGCCCAGCTCGCCCCGGCGACGGCCCTCGATCACATCGACCCCGGCACGCTGCTCGTCCTCGACGAGCCCGGCGACCTGGCCGAGGCCGCCGCGTTCCTGTGGCGCCAGGCCGACGAGCGGCGCGGCGAGCTCGTGGAGGCCGGGGAGCTGCCGAAGGACTGGCCCTCGACCTACCTGCCGCCGCGCGACTGGAAGAGCCGGCTCGTGGCTTCTCGGACGCTCGAGTTGACGTGGGAATCGGAGCCGCCGTCGGACGTCGCGATGGCGTCGGGCGGCCGGAGCTCGGGCGACCTGTTCGGCTGGCGGGAGCCGGTCTTGCCGCTGGGGCGGGCCACGCGACTGGCCGAGGCCGTCTCGGGCTGGCGCGATGATGGGAACCGGATCGTGCTCGCCTCCGACCAGGCGCCGCGGCTCGCCGAGATCCTCGAGGAGGCCGGCCACCCGGTCGCCGTCGTCGAGCGCCTCGAGACGCCGCCGCCGCCGGGCGCCATCGCGCTCGTGGGGAGGAGTCTCAACGGCGGCTTCGTCGGTGGGCCGGATGGTCTGGCATTCGTCACGGACCGCGAGCTGTTCGGGACGGTCCGCGTCCGCCGGCCGAAGGCGCTCCGGCGGATCGTCCCACGCGACATCCTCGAGCGACTGACCCCCGGCGACCTGGTCGTCCACATCGATCACGGGGTCGCGCGTTACGAGCAGATGCTGCGTCGTGGCGGGGCGGGCGAGGAGCGTGACTACCTCGAGCTGTCGTTCGCCGCTGGCGACCGGATCTTCGTGCCGGTCGAGCAGATCGGGCGGGTCACGCGCTACGCCGGCGGGGAGCGGCCACAGCTCAGCAAGCTCGGCGGGGCCGAGTGGCTTCGAGCGAAGCAGCGGGTCAGGAACGCCGTCGCGGACCTCGCGGAGGAGCTGCTCGGGCTGTACGCGGCCCGTGCCGGCGCGCACGGCCACGCCTTCCACGACGACTCGCCGTGGCAGCAGGAGATGGAGGCGTCATTCCCCTACGAGGAGACCCTCGACCAGCTGCGCGCCGCGGCCGAGGTCAAGGCCGACATGGAACAGCAGCGGCCGATGGACCGGCTCGTGGTCGGCGACGTCGGCTATGGCAAGACCGAGGTGGCGCTTCGGGCGGCGTTCAAGGCGGTCCAGGACGGCAAGCAGGTGGCCGTGCTGGTCCCGACGACCGTGCTGGCCGCCCAGCATCACGCGACGTTCAGCCAGCGGTTCGCGGCGTTCCCGCTCGAGGTGCGGCTGCTGTCACGGTTCGTGTCGGCCAAGGAGCAGGCGTCCGCCATCGAGGGGCTCGCCGATGGCAGCGTCGACATCGTCATCGGGACGCATCGCCTGCTGAGCAAGGACGTTCGATTCAAGGACCTGGGTCTCGTCGTCGTCGACGAGGAGCAGCGCTTCGGCGTGGCCGCCAAGGAGAAGCTCAAGCAGCTCCGGCGCGAGGTCGACGTCCTGACGCTGTCTGCGACGCCCATCCCGCGGACACTCAACCTGGCGATGGCCGGGATCCGCGACCTGAGCGTCATCGAGACGCCGCCGGAGGACCGGCTGCCGATCCAGACCCGGGTCGCCGAGGCGTCCGCCGGCCTCGTCCGCGACGCCGTCTTGCGCGAGCTGGATCGCGGCGGGCAGGTGTTCTACGTCCATAACCGCGTCGAGACCATCGAGGCACAGGCTGAGCAGCTGCGCCGGCTCCTGCCCGATGCGCGCTTCGTCGTCGGGCACGGCCAGATGCCGGAGGGTGCGCTCGAGAAGGTGATGATCGCCTTTGCCGATGGTGCAGCGGACGTCCTGGTGTGCACCACGATCATCGAGTCGGGGCTCGATATCCCGAACGCAAACACGATCATCATCGATCGCGCGGACACGCTCGGGCTGGCGCAGCTCTACCAGCTTCGCGGGCGGGTGGGTCGATCGTCGCGGCGCGCGTACGCGTACCTGCTGTATCGCCGGCGCGAACGGCTGTCGGACGAGGCGCGCAAGCGGCTGCAGGCCATCTTCAATGCCTCCGAGCTCGGGGCGGGCTTCCAGATCGCGCTATCCGACCTCGAGATCCGCGGAGCCGGCAACATCCTGGGCGGCGAACAGTCCGGGCACATGGCCGCGGTCGGCTTCGACCTCTACTCGCGGATGCTGGGCGAGGCCGTCGAGACGCAGAAGGCGAAGGGCGAGGGCCGCGCACCGGTCGTGGAGGCACCGCAGGCGGTCGTCGACCTGCCGATCGACGCCTACCTGCCGGACGACTATGTGCCCGACGTCGCCCAGAAGCTCGAGCTGTATCGGCGGCTCGCAAAAGCGCGCACGCCCGGCGACATCGCCGCGTTCCGCCAGGAGGTCACGGACCGCTTCGGGCCGGTGCCGGAGGCCGTCACCCGTCTCGTCGAGGTGGCCGAGCTGCGGCTGGCGGCGGAGGCTGCGGGCGTCGGGTCGATCTCGCGCGAGGAGGGCTGGCTGGTCGTGCGGTTCGGGGCGTCGATGACGCGCTCGGCCGCGATGCGCCTGCTGGGCGACGGGGGCCTGCCCGGCGTGAAGCCGTCGGATGTCGTCTTCGCGAGCAACCAGGTCCGCGTGCGCGCGCCGGCCCAGCCGACGCGGGCGTGGCAGCTGACCCAGGCCATCGTGGCGCGCCTGTCGAGCGGACCCGCAGGGGAGGGACACGAGTCGTAACGGACCGGACCGTCGCCGCGACCGGCCCGCGACCTAGGCGCCCTGGCCGGCGCCGTCGCGAGTGTCTGGCGCTCGACCGCCGCTGGCTCGCCACTCTTGGCGCCCCAGCCGATAGAAGACGTGCCGCACGAGGTGCGGATAGGCCGCCGCGTCGACATTCGGGTGGTCGAAGTCGCCGGACGGGTCGCGCCGCAGGCCGATGCGCTCCATCACCCGCCACGACCGCTCGTTCTGCGGCACCGTGAACGAGACGATCTCGTCGAGGCCGACCTCCTCGAACCCGTAGCGGAGCGCCTCGCGCGCCGCCTCGGTCACGTAGCCGTGGCCCCAGTGTTCGCGGATCATCCGCCACCCGACCTCGACCGGGTCGCCGGGCAAGTAGTAGGCGGGCCACAGACCGACGTAGCCGACGAGCGGCGCGACGCCGGGCACCTCGATCGCCCACAGACCCCAGGCGTGCTCGTCCCACCAGGCCTCCACCTTGTCGATGAAGGCGTCGGACCGCTCCCGGCTCATCAGCCCCTGCATGTGCTCCATCACCGCGGGGTCCGCGTTCATCGCGGCGAATGGCTCGCGATCCTCGTCGCGCCATCGACGCAGCAGGAGTCGCTCCGTCCGAATCACCCGCTGATCGTCGCACGCCGTCGTCGGCCGCTCGTCGCCGATGCCCACCGCTAACCGCGCGCATCGGGGACCGGCGCAAGCGAGGCGGTCCGGCGGGACGGCCCCCGTGGCAGACTTGGACCATGTCGGTCAGCCAAGCACCCGAGCGCGCCCCTGGGCCTCCCGATGACGGCCGTGGCCTCTGGTCGGCGGGCCGCTGGAACCTGACGGTCGGCCTGGTCCTGACGGTCACACTCGTTGCGTTCGAGGCCCTCGCCGTCTCGACCGTGATGCCGATCGTTGCCCGCGAGCTGGGCAATCTCCAGCTCTACGGCTGGGTCTTCACCGCGTTCATGCTCGGCTCGCTCATCGGCATCGTGGTCGTCGGCGGCATCATCGACCGGCGCGGGCTCGGCGCCCCATTCGCGGCCGGCATCGGCCTGTTCGCGATCGGCCTGATCGTCGGCGGGCTCGCGCCGTCCATGGAGGTGCTCGTCGGGGCGCGCTTCGTCCAGGGTCTTGGCGCCGGCACCGTGCCGCCCATCGCCTACGTCGCGATCGGTCGGAGCCTGCCCGAGCGGTTGCGACCGCAGATGTTCGCCACCCTGTCGACGGCCTGGGTGCTGCCGGGCGTGCTCGGACCGGCCATCGCCGGGGCGGTCGGCGAGACGTTCGGTTGGCGCTACGTCTTCCTCGGCCTCTTGCCGTTGATCGCGATCTCATCCGGGATCGCCTACCCACAGGTCCGCCGCGTGGGTCCGGCGGCGACCGTCTCCGACACGGCGGCGACCCTGCGGGATCGCCTGCCGCTCGCCCTCGTCATGGCGGCCGGGACCGGGCTGCTCCTGGCGGGCCTGACGAGCGGGCAGCCCGTCCTGCTGGTCGGGCTCGTGGCGATCGGGGCGCCCATGACGTTGTGGGCGCTCCACCGCCTCACGCCGCCCGGGACGTTGCGCGCCGCGCGCGGGCTGCCGGCTGCCGTCCTCGTCCGCGGGATCATCACCTTCGCCTTCTTCGGGGTGGATGCCTATATCGCGTTGCTGCTCGTCGAGTGGCGTGGACTCAGTCCGACCCAGGCCGGCATCAGCCTGACCGCAGCGACGCTCACCTGGACCTCGGGCTCGTGGATCCAGGCGCGCCTCGCCCCGCGCTTCCCGCCAGAGCGGTTCGTCCAGGCCGGCATCGTCGCACTCATCGGCGGGCTCGCGACGTTCCTCCTCGTGCTCCTCCCCGAGGTGTCGCCGTGGCTGTCCTTGCCGACCCTGGGTCTCGCCGGCCTGGGCATGGGGCTGGCGTATTCGCCGCTGGCCCTCATCGTGCTGCGCGAGGCGCATGGCGCCGAGCAGGGCCGGGCGTCATCGGCGCTGTCGCTGACGGATTCGCTGGGAACGGCGCTGGGCATCGGCATCACCGGCGCCGCCGTCGCGGCCTCGGTCCGCCAGACGGGCCAGCCCGGTGGCGGGCTGGCCGCCGGCTTCCTCGTGGCGATCGCCGTCGCGGGAATCGGGCTGCTCATCAGCAGCCGCCTGTCCGTGGCCACCCGGCGCGGGCGGGTGGTCGGCGCCCTGCCCGCCGGCGACTCCTGAACGAGCGGCGACGCAGCGCGCCTGCGGTAGACTTTCCGCCGGCCCACCTGCCGCTCCCCACACGGCACCGGTCCCGATCCGTCATCGTCATCCACCGCCGCCACCCACCCGACCCGCTGGAGGTCCCGAGCCGATGTCCGCCGAGTCGTTGCGCGAGAAGATCCGCGAGATCCCCGACTTCCCGAAGCCCGGCATCCTCTTCTACGACATCACGACGGCGCTCAAGGACCCCGCGTCCTACAAGGAGTCGATCGATCTTATGCTCGAGCCCTATCAGGGCGAGAAGATCGACATCGTCGTGGGCATGGAATCGCGCGGCTTCATCTTCAGCGCCCCGATGGCGTACCTGCTGGGGGCGGGCCTCGTCCCGGTGCGCAAGCTCGGCAAGCTGCCAGCCGAGACGATCACGGTCGAATACGCGCTCGAGTACGGCTCGAACACCCTCGAGATCCATCGCGACGCCATCCAGCCCGGCCAGAAGGTCCTCATCGTCGACGACCTCCTCGCGACCGGTGGCACCGTGAAGGGCACCATCGAGCTCATCGAGCGGCTGAAGGGCGACGTCGTGGGCCTCGCGTTCCTCGTCGAGCTCGAGTTCCTCAAGGGCCGCGACCGCCTCGAAGGGCGCCGCGTGACCAGCGTCGTCAAGTACTGACGGACCCGCACCCGAGGCGCACACGCCATTGGCCGACCCGACCGACGACCGAACCGACCCGCCCGACGCCCCCGAGACCCCGGCGGCTGACGGCGCCGACCTTGCCCGCCGGCGCTTCTTCCGCCAGTTCGCGGGCGAGCTGTTCCACGGCGCCGCCGGCGTCGTCGGGGCCGCCCAGGCGTTGCAGCGCGTCTCCGCGGAGGCCGCCGGCGCGATCCTGAATCCGGACGGGTTCAGCGCCGACCAGGCGGTCGTCGCCGCGGTCCTGCCGCCGCGGCCGACCGGCTTTCGGACGCCGTTCCGCGAGACGCCGGGCGTGCTGCACGTGGTCGACCAGCGCAAGCTGCCCGACGTCCTCGAGGAGTACCAGGTCCGAACGGCGTCGGAGGCGGCCTTCGCCATCCGCGAGATGATCGTACGTGGGGCGCCGGCCATCGGCCAGG
>JAXDKY010000184.1:0-21998 GCA_034666885.1 Chloroflexota bacterium | reverse complement strand
GCCAGCGCGTCCAGGCCCGCCCGGAGGGGACTCGAGGGCGCCGCAGCTGCTGGAGGTCTGACCTCACTCATGCGCCGCATTGTGCCACCCGCGACAGCAAAGCCCGATCGCGCGTCGCCGGATCGCTCGTCGGAACGAACACCGGCAGCGGGATCATCGACGTGTACACGGGTCGCCTGACGATCGTCGGCTGAACCCTCAGCGGAACTCGAGAACCGAGAGATCCAGCAGCGATGGTGCGCCATCGCGGATCTGCTCGCTGCTGACCACGCCACGCTCTTGAACGTGATCGATCGAGACGTCCGGGAGCCAACCGACGAACCTGGTGCGCATCCGGACACGATCCTCGGCGTCCACCACGGCGAGGGTCGACTCCACTCCCCCGACCAGGTCCTCGAGAACGGCGACGGTCGAGCCGCGGAGCTCAAAGACTCGACCGAACGCCGTCCGGAACCCGAGGTCCGATGAGCCGAGTCCGGAAACCGCCTTCGATCCTCCGGCAGTCGACACGTGCAGCAGCCCTTCCTCGCCGATGACCGCGAGCCTGGTGGCGTCGATCCAGGCGATCTCCGGGCTCGGTCCACCGTGCCTTGGCCACGGGGCCAGGTAGACCGGCGGCGAGCCATCGATCGGGACCCGGTAGATCGCCCGTTCTGGGCCATTGGGCGTGGGCTCGGGGAATGGTTTGACCGTGCAGATGCAGGCGAGTTCCTCACCGGTCGGCGACATCGGCGCGACGCTCCCGGCGTCAGCGATGCCCGGTCCCAGCGGTCGCGGTTTCTCCCCGGGTCGCCACAGGAACAGGGAGCCCCCGTACGGGTAATACCGTTCCAGATAGGGCTCGGGTCGTGTCAGCAGGAGAGCCCCGTCGCCTGTCCCACCGCTCAGTCGGTATCCGGCCAGATCGGCGACCGTATGGCCATCACGCGGATCCAACACCGTCGTCACGATGGGTCCGTCGTCGCTTTCGTAGGCCAGATGGCCGCGTCCGTCGCCGATCAGGCGGCCCTGAGCGAGGGCGGGACCCAGCGTCTGTCGGTCGCCGCCGGCGATCTCCATCCGGACGAGGTGGACGCTCGAGTCACCGAACTTCCTCTCGAGGATCGCGATGTGTCGGGCGTCGATCCAGACCGGCGACCATCCCGGATCCGGGCCCTGGAACACCGAGCCGTCCCACCCGAGGATCTTGAATCGACCAGGCGTGGCTGTGAGCAACGCACCGCCGTCAGGGCTCCAGTCAGTGGGGACGAAGCTGACGCCCAGGTCGACCGTCGGGGTGAATGGTTGCAATCGCCAGCGCGGGGCGACGATGACCGCGGTGAAGCCGATCACCATCGATAGCTCGATGGCGAGTGCGAGAACGATGGTGTGCTCGAATCGGCGCCGATTCACGAGACCATGGTGACCGGATGCGGCTGGCTGCGGCGGCAGCCATTCGTGCGATTCGTGCCGGTACCAGCGTCCGCTCAGGAACGGCGTCGGTCGAGCCGCCTACTGGGCGAGGGACTCGAGGTAGCGCAAGGATCGGGTCACGTCGTCGAGCGGCGCCTGCGGCTCATCCTGCTCGACGATGTACCACTCGACGCCGGCGGCGCGTGCGGCGTCGACGATCGCCGGCATGGGCAGGGTTCCCTCGCCCACTGGCGCGTCGTGTGGCTCGGAGCCGGCCGTGTGGTCCTTCATATGGAGGAGCCGCACCCGACCGGCCGTGGCTTCGATCTCGGCCACGGGGTCGCGTCCCCCGACCGCGGCCCAGTAGACATCGAGCTCGATCTCGATCTCGGGCGCGAGCTCCCCGAGGAGGACGTCCCACACCGTCGTGCCGTCGAGGGGCTCGAACTCGAACGCGTGGTTGTGGTAGCCGAGTCGGATCCCCTGGTCGCCAAGCGTCCGGGCGAAGCCGTCGAGCTCCGCCGCGAATCGTCGTACGTCGCCCACCGTGCGGCGATCGGTCTCCGACATCCACGGCACGATCACGCGCGGACACGCGACTTCGGCCAATCGCGCCGCGACGGCGCCCACATCCGCACGCAGCGACTCCATCGCCTCGTGCGAAGCGACGGCTCGCAGCTCCGACACTTCGAGCAGCCGGGCGAGCTCGCCCGGCACCGTCGGGGGCAGTGCGGCGAGCTCCACCGACCGATAGCCGGCCGCGGCGACGGCTCGCAACGTCCCCGCGAAGTCAACCGCGGCAAGTCGACGGAGGGTGTAGAGCTGGAGCGCGACCTGGTCCGTTCGCATCGCCGCAACGATAGGCGCTACCAGAGTGTCGGTGGCTGCCAGCCGCCCGAGGCCGCCTCCACGACGCGGGCGCCAGCTAAGGCGACGTCCTCGCGCCACGGTTGGGCGATGAGCTGGACGCCGATCGGCAGGCCTTCGCCCGATGAACCGCCCCGGACGACGGCGGCCGGCCAGCCGGTGAGGTTGTGGACGTCGCTGTAGGTATCGTTGAACCTGGGGTCCGAGCTCTGGCCATGGCGGATCGCCGGGTGCGGCGCCACAGGGCACACGATGAGGTCGACGTCCTGGACCCAGTGCAGCAGGCGCGCACGGATGGCATCGGCGCGCTCGATCAGGTCGGTCAATTCGTCACCGGGCAATGGGGCGCCCGGGGTGATCCAGTCCCGGGTCGCGTACGATCCCCAGCCCTCGGTGCCCGCCGCCGCGATCAGCCGATGGAGCCAGGCGAACCCGTCCGCTCTGATCATGCCGTCCCACGCCGCCCATGCATCAGCAAGGCCTGGGGGGACTTCCCTCCGGACCTTGGCACCCGCTCCCGTGATGGCCTCGACCGCCGCCTCCACGGCCGAGACCGTCTCCGCCGTCGGGGTCTGGATGCCGTTATTGGTGAAGGCCACGACCCTTAGTGACGCGATGTCGACTACCGAGGGGTCGCGGAGCGCGACGGGCGGCACGTGTGGATCCTCGCCGTCAGGACCGGCCAGGATCGGCAACAGCAGCTCCAGGTCCTCGACGCGCCGCGCCATCGGACCGAGTTGGGTGAACGACTCGAACAGACCCTGGTAGCCCGGCCAATGACCGGTTCGCGGCACGCGCCCGCTCGTCGGCTTCAGGCCGGCGATGCCGCACACGTGCGACGGCTGCCGGATGCTATCGCCGGTGTCGCTGCCGATATCGAATGGCGAGCCCCCCGCGGCCACGATCGCGGCCGGCCCGCCGCTGCTCCCGCCGGGGGAACGGCTGAGGTCGTACGGGTTCGATGTCTTCCCGTAGACGTCGTTGTCCGTCTCCGAGGACCACGTGAACTCCGGGGTGTTGGTCTTGCCGAGCAGGATGCCGCCCGCGGCACGGACACGACGCACGACGGTGGCGTCACGCGTCGGGATGCGTTCCCGCCAGGCCACGGTCCCCGCTGTCGTGACGACGCCGGCCGTATCCAGCGAGTCCTTCGCCGTGAACGGGAGGCCGTGCAGCGGGCCACGGACGGCGCCGCTCGCCAGCTCCTGATCCGCTCGTCGTGCCTCTTCTCGGGCGGCGTCGTTCAGGCGGACGACGGCATTGAGGCGCGGGTTGACCTGCTCGATGCGCGCGAGATATGCGTCGACGACCTCGAGCGACGACAGCTCGCCGGTGCGAAGGCGTTCCGCCAGCCACGTCGCTGACGCGAAGTACAGCTCATCCGTCACGCATCCAATGTAGGCCCAGCGGGCGCGTGTGGGCTATCGCAGCGCCTGGCGCAACGCCTCCTCGGCCTCGCTGTCGAGCGTCGTCTGGAGGAGATCGCCCTCGAAGTCGCGAAGCGCCGCGGTGACAGCGTCGGCGTCGGCTTCCTTTACGACCAAGAAGAGCGCCGATCGCCCGGGCGTGAGGGTGTTCTTCACGTCCTCGACGAAGTCGGGGCTGACGCCCGTCCCCATGGCGGCTCCGATCGCAGCGCCCAATGCGGCCCCCAGCGCGATCCCAGCGATCGGGAAGACGAACGAGAAGACGCCGCCGAGCGCCGCGCCGATCAAGGCGGCGGTCTCCGTCGTGCCGCTGACCTCGTTGCGCACGTGCGCCTTGCCGTCGAGGTCACGCTCGATGATGGCGGTGTCCTCGAAACGCACGCGGCCTGCCCGCTCGAGCTCGCGCAACCGTTGCATCGCCGTGCGCGCGTCGTCGACGTGTTCGAAACCGATGACGATGAGCTGGTTCATGGAACCTGCCTCCTGAGCTGAGGATGACCATCCTAGTACCCGAGGTGATGGTCATCCACGCCGGTGGCCGGGGCTGGGTCGCGGCCCCGGTCAGGCCGGCGTGCGCAGGAGCGGGCTCTCCTGGATCGCCCAGCCGTTGCCGTCGGGATCCTTGAAGAAGATGAACGAGTTGTAATCGCCGCCCTTGCCGTCCGACCAGCCGCCCTCGCCGACGTGCCGGATCGGGCTTACGTCCACGCCTCGCTCGACGAGCTGGCTGTGCGCGGCGTCGATGTCGCCGACCGAGATCTGCATCCCCTGCAGGCTTCCTGGCGTGGCCTCGGAGAGCCCCGTGCCGATCGAGATCGAGCAGGCCGAGCCAGGCGGCGTCAGCTGCACGACCCGGAAGTGCTCATTCGGGCTCGTGTCGACATCGACGGTGAAGCCGAGCTGCTCGCTATAGAACTGCTTCGCCCGGTCGACGTCGGTCACGGGCACGACCACGAGTTCCAGTTTCCAGTCCATCGTCGGTATCCCCTTCTTTGGTTCGGTGTCGTGGGTGGCTGAACGCCGTCAGGCGACGGGGACGAGATTCGCCAGGACCTGGTCCAGGCGTTCGTAACCTTCGGTGAGGCCGGTCGCCATGCCGCTCGCCACCATCGCGTCGCGGGCTTCCAGCGACTGGAACACCGATCGTCCGGTGAGCAGCGTCCGGCCGTCCCGTTCCTCCAGTTTGAGCGAGTCGAGCGAGACGTGGCCCGGAGCGCCTTCGAATTCGAAGGTCTGGACCATGCCGTCGGGCGATGGCGTGCCATGGAACACGCCGTGGAACCCGTACTCGTTCCCGTCCTGATCGCGGTGGATGTAGCGCCACGTGCCGCCATCGCGGGCGTCGTAGCGCTCGACGACCATCGTCAGTCGACCTGGTCCGAGCCACTGCACCAGCAGCTCCGGGTCGACATGCGCGCGGAAGACGATGTCCCGCGGCGCATCGAACTCGCGCCGGAAATCGATGAACGGGAGTCCGGGTTCCGCGGTGATCGTGGTCGTAGTCATGGTTCGATCCCTTCCTGCGTGAGGCGTTCGAGCAGCGAGTCGAGCCGTTCGTAGCTCTCGTCCCAGAACGCCTGGTAGCGGGTCATCCACACGGTGGCCTCCCGGAGCGGCTCCGCTTCCAGGTGACTGAGGCGGGCGGTCGCCCGGCGGCTGCGCGAGATGAGTCCGGCACGCTCGAGCACCTTGAGGTGCCGTGAGATGGCCGGCTGCGAAACGGAGAACGGCGCGGACAGTTCCGCGACCGTCAGGTCACGCTCGGTGAGGCGCGCCAGGATTGCGCGCCGGGTGGGATCGGCGAGCGCCCCGAAGACGGTGCTGAGTTGGTCGGCTGTCATTCATAACCACATCGTTATGGAGTGATGGGTATTGAAGCAGGGCCCCGGCGCCGTGTCAACTCTGCGCATCCTGCGATAGCGCGTTCGTTTGACTGCGACGCTTTATCGAGGTCTTCTCCAGTGTCCAGCGGTAGGATGCCGGCGTGCAGGTTGAGCCGATCCTGGTCGGGGTCCTGGTCCTCGCACCGTTTGCGACCGTTGGCGTGGTTGGGCTCGCGATCGCGAGATACACCGGGCCCGATCCGACGGTGCAGTCAATGCGGCCGGTAGGGTGGCCGATGGTCGCGTTCGCTCTCGTCGTGGTAGCCGCCTGGCTGCTGCTGTTCCGATTTCTCGAAATCTAGCGTTCAGCCTGCCCGCGGCGAGGCGGGTTCGGCGCGCCCGTGAACTCGGCCGCGCTCAGAAGTCGCGTCGACCGGCGAAGCCATCGACCACCCCGGGTCGGGTCAGCTCGTAGAGGGCGAGCCGCTGGCCACCCGGCGCGACGAAGGAACGGACCGGCCCCTGCGGGATCTCCAGAGCATGACCGAGGTCGGAGCCGGCGGCACGGAGCGCTTGGGTCGCCGCCTCGAGGTCCGCAACGCGATAGACGAGGATCGGCCGGTCACCGTCGAGGTGCCCGGCGAGGACGATCTGGGGCGGTCCCTCGGTCAGCTCGACCATCGCCACGCGGGTGCCCATCGATTCGATCGCGAAGACGAGCCTGGCGCCGAGAGTGTCGGTGAAGTAGGCGACATCCGCCGCGACGTCGCGACTGGGCACGTAGAGGTAGTCGAGCCGTTCGAACATGGCGCTACGTCACTGTAGCGCGGTCGCCTCCCGCTCCCGCTGGTGCTCCCGCTCCCGCTGGTTATGCCAGTCGCGTGAGGCGCACCATCGGGATGACCCGGCCGGACTGCTCGGGATACCCAGCGAATCGGGGCAAGGCCGCCACGTGCTCGTCCCACAACCGGTCCCGCTCGGTGCCATCGGCGAAGGATGCCGTGGCCGGGAAGCTGCGGCCCTCGGCTTCGACGGTCACGTTCGGATCCGCCCGCACGTTGCTCACCCAGGCCGGGTCCTTCGGCGCACCGGCAGCGGTTCCCGCGATCACGTAGTCGTCGCCATCGCGGTGGAAGTTGACGATCGCACGGCGCGGCTGCCCGGTCTTCGCGCCGATCGACGTCATGACCAGGATCGGCTGGCCGGCCAACGGGCCGGTCGTGATCGCCCCGCCATGCGCGCGCATGTCGGCGATGAGGTTGTCCTCGAACTTCGCGGGATCCCAGTCGGTCATCGTTGCTTCTCCTTCGGTTGCGGAAGCAACGATCTCACGATCCGTCGACTCCTGCAGCCGCCGTCCATGGACGCGGTGAGGCTCGCCCCTCGATGGGCGAGCCTCGATGTCAGTCAGGGGGGTGCTAGCTGCCGCCGAGCGGCGAATCAGCCGCCGACGATGGTCTTGAGCTGTTCGATGGCTGACTTTAGCTGGGTGCCGGCGTCGGTGCCGAGCTTGGCGTCGAGCTCCGTGACTTTGGCCGAGAGGGCGTCGACGGTAGGCTTGGCCGCGGACAGGTCACCGGTCTGCACGGCGGTCCGGACCTGCGAGACGAGGTCCTTCAGCGAGGTCTGCTCCTCGACGGTCAGCCCGGTGGCAGTCTGGTTGGCGTCGATCTGCCTGTCGATCTCATCCAGAACCGCGACGACGGCGCTCGCCGCCGCGGACGGGTCGATGGACACCGGCGGCAGGGAGACGGCCGGCAGTGATGGGGTGGTGGTCGTGCCCGAGCATGCAGCGAGCACGCCGCCGGCAGCCAGGGTCACACCAAACGCGAGGGTCTTCAAGGTCTTCATGACCTGACCGTAGCCATCCTGGGTCAGCGACGGCCTCAACCGACCACCGCGTGACATTGAAGCCACATCACAGCTGGGCGTGCCGTGATGATCCGCCGACGATCGGCGGGGTCCAGAATGGCTGCATGCCCCTGCTCGCCATCATCGCGGCAGCGATCGCCGCGCTCATCCATGTGTGGTTCTTCGCGCTGGAGAGCCTGTTCTTCGAGCGCCCGACGGTCTTTGCTCGATTCGGCGTCCGTTCCGCTGAGGACGCCGCCATCGTTCGGCCGATGGCCTTCAACCAGGGGTTCTACAACCTGTTCCTCGCCGCGGGGATCGGCGCCGGTCTCCTGTTGGTCGCGAATGGCCAGGAAGCGGCCGGGCGCGCGATCGTGCTGTTTGCCTGCGCGTGCATGGTCGGTGCCGGGATCGTCTTGCTGGCGACGAACCGTCGCTTCCTCCCCGCTGCCGCGCTGCAGGCGGGCCCTCCGCTCGTGGCGATCCTGGCCACACTCGCCCTCTAGGCGTGGCGTCATCAACGACGAGTCCGGCCCCAAACACCGCCCGCGGATCGGTCCCGGAGGACGGCGGACTATCGTCCGGTGACGCCCTTTTGCCGCCTGCGGTAGCCTGAACAGGCTGGTCATGCACTCACGGGTGTAACCCCCGGATCGGCACAAACCCCCCAGGGCCCCCACGCCATCCCTTGATTCGCGCGCGATCCTCGCTGCGCTGGGTCGGGGATGGCTCCCCCGCCGCCGTCCACCCCAAGGGACGCGTTGGAAGTCAGGAGTACATTGCGAGTACCGAATACGTGCGCCCGCGCGCTCTTCTCGGCGGCTCTGGCCGCCACCCTGCTCATGTCGGCCGCACCGCCGACCCCGACGGCGGCAGCCGTCCTCAGCGAGGCGAGCCAGGTCATCTCCATCGCCAAGGCCCAGCGCGGCGACCCCTGGCGCTACGGCGCGACGGGACCGTACGCTTTCGACTGCTCAGGCCTCGTGCTCTACGCCTTCAGGATGGCCGGCGACCTACGCCTGATCGGCAACGGCAACTACCGCTCCGCTTACGCGCTCTACAAGTACTTCCGCGACCGCGGTCGGACGAGCCGGACCAAGGCGACACCGGGTGACCTCGTCATCTGGGGCGGCGGACGGCACGTCGGGATCTACCTCGGTGGGGGCATGGCGATCAGCACGCTCACCACGGGCGTCCGCATCCATGCGGTGAACGCGGTCAGCGCTCCCTTCACGGCGTACCTGCGAACCGGGATCTACCAGCTGTCCAACTAGCCGGCCGTCTCAGGCCTCGAACGTGGGCGTCAGCTCGTAGCTGCCCTTGGCCCCGCCGGGCGCCGTCATGCTGCCAGTGCCCGAGATCCCGGCGAGCTCGCCGGTTCCCGAGCCGCTCACGACGGTCCAACGCATCTCGGACGACCCACCGTCGTGATCGCCTTCGGCGGCCAGGACGAACGTGCCACGCCGGCCCGCGACGGTGCCCGTGATGCGCTGCAGCCCGACGAACCGTGCGGTCTTGTCGGGTCGATAGAGCATCAGCCAATGGACCGCGCCGTCCCCCTCGATGTCGCCGGTGAATCGTTGCGCACCTGAGGCATGGGTGAGCTTGATGCCGCCCTCGAGCTCTTCGTACGGGTCCTCCGTCATCGAGGTGAGCTCGAAGCTGCCGGTCGCCTTGGTCATCGTGCGTCCTCCCGATCGATCGTCGACTGCCCGTCGTGATGGCGGACCGCTGCTCGACTCTACGACCTCGGGGCGCCTGAAGGGTTCGCAGCTCAGCCGTGGAACGTGTCGAGCGCCTCGCGTTCGCGCTCCACCGCGCGCTGCTCGGCTGTCGTCAGCTCACGGAATGGGTCCAGTACGATCCGGCCGTCCTTGAGGCTCCAGGCGCCCGCCACGACGCCGTCGACCAGGTACGTCCCGACCGAGAACGGGTTTCGCGAACTGAAGATCCGCGGCCGATACGCCTCCGGCAGGAGTCCCGTCCTGCGCGCGTGGACGAGCAGGTTCGCGTCCCAGTGCGGCAGGAATCGGACGGGAGCCGGCGTCCCGGGATCCGGCAACGGCGCACCCGGCAGGTCCACCAGTAGCCGGCCGTGCTCGTCGCGGAACTCGGTGAGCGTCAGCCCCTCGGCCGCCCGCTTGGCGTCGGTGGCGGTGATCCCGGCCCACGAGGCGATGTCTCGCCACGCCGCCGGCCCGAACGCCCGCAGGTAGCTGCGGACGAGATGGGCGAGTCCTTCCTCCTCCGTCGTGTCGGGCGGACCGACCCACTGCTCGGCGAGCGCGAGCCGATCCGCGCGGCGGCGTTCCCACGTGCCCGAAGGCGGGACGCGGACGAGGTCGACCCACAGCCCCAGGTTGCCCACGAAGCCGGCGCCGATCTCGCCGAGCTCCTTGACCGAGCGAGGCCCCCCGACAAGCGCCTCGCGCAGGCGCGTCGCCGCCTCGACCATGGGTCCCTCCTCCGCGGTCGCGCCGGGGATGCGCCGTGCCCAGACCCGACGGGCCTGGCGGACCCCCAGCGCATACCGCCAGAACTCCCGCCGCGACACCATGTGGATCGTGACCCGCATCAAGGTCGCCTGGACGACGCTCCGATCCTCCAGGGCGGCCGTGAGCGCTTCGCGCGGAACGTCGGACAGCCGGCTCCACAGCCCGACGTAGCCGGACGGCGCGTACTGTGTCTGGAGGCCGCCGACCTGCTCGATAGCCTCCGGGATGGACAGCGTGGATCGTTCGAGGAGGAGCTGACGCGCCAGGAGGGCCCGGTTGATGGCGCGCGGCGAGAGGGTGCGATCGGTCACGGGCCGATGATGGCAGCGGACGCCGGACATGGCAGCGCCCGGCCATCGCGCGGGCGCTGAGGCTGCCGAGGATCAGCCGTTGGCGGGCGCGTCCTCGATGGTCACCTTGACGTCGTCCGCCGATACCGGGGCGCTGAAGTCGAGGTTCAGGATGCGGTCGAAGCCGATGGCGTCCGAGTTCGCCGGCGGTGCGGCCTGGACGAAGCGGAGGGCATACGCCCCGGCCTGGCCGGTGACCGACAGGGTGAGCTGTTCGTCCCGCGGCAGGCCGACCCAGACGATGCGGACCGTATCGGCGTCGACGTTGTCGATCTGCATGTCATGCCAGCGCACGGACATGCCATCGCCGGGCTGGCCCGACGCAGCGCCGGCGACGGCGCCGGTCTGGTCATCGATGGTGACCGAGACGTCGTGGGCTGTCTGATTGGCGAGGGCGACCGTCAGGGGGCCGGCAGCCGGGTCGTGGCTGGGCCGGCTGGCGGGGGGCGGGGTCGGGTCGGCCGGGACGACGGTGGGAGCGGCCGACGGCCGGTCGCTCGGCGTCGGGGTCGTGATGGCGCCGCGACCGAGCACGCCACTGACGACGATGACCAGCGCCGCGATGACCGCCACGAGGGTGGCTGCGGGCGCGGCCGCCCTGGAGAGGCTGGAGGGGTTCATTCGGGTTCCTTCTGGGTGCGTGCGCCTCGATATCCACGAGCCGCATCGCCATCAGGAAACCACCGTGCCGCCCGCCCGCCGATGCACACCCATCGACATCCTGGCCTCGACATCCGTCGAGGGCACTGCCCACGGCCGTCCAGTCGCCCGGGGACCCTAGCCGACGATCTCCTTCCAGCCCACGTCCAGCGGGATGGCGACCATCGACCCGTCGCCTCCGGCGCCGGCCAGCACGGCCTCGTCGATCGAGAGCGGCTGGAGTCGATCGTAGGCGGCCGCCAGCGCCAGCTCCGAGCGATAGGCGGGCTCGATCAACGTGAGCAGCGGCGTGTAGCGCTCGATCGCGGCGCGGATGGCTCCGCGCTGCCACAGGAAGATGCCGGCACTCCAGTACGTCGTCCCCGAGTCGAAGAGCTCGCGAGCCCTGGCGGCGTTCGGGTGGGCTTCGTAGCCCTCGACCGGGAAGGCGCGCACCGACCCCGCCCGGAACGCCTCGCCGAATCGTGGTCGGATGTAGCTGCAGCCGGGTTCTGCATCAAGCGGATTCACGCCGAACGTAAGGAGTGGCGCATCCTGGCCGGCGCTATCGGCGGTGATGACCTCGTGCATCGTGGCGATGACGTCGCGGAACGCGTCCTCGCTTTCGATGTCGTGGTCGGGCACGATCACGAGCATCGGTTCCTCGTCTGGGCGATCGACGGCCACGGTAGCGAGCACGACCGAAGCTGCCGTATTGCGATGGATGGGCTCGGCCAGGACGAGCGCGTTCGGGACGAGCGACCGCACCGTCTGACCATGGCGGCGGTCGGTCACGACCACGACGTCGAGCGGATCGATCAGTGGGGCGAGGCGGGCGACCGTCCGCTCGAGGGCGGTCCTGCCCTCGGGACCCGGCGCGAAGGCGGCCGGCGCTCGTCCGGTGAGCGGGCGTTGGCGCGTCTGGCCATCCGCCAGGATCACGGCATACATCGGCTGAATCATGCCTCATGGCTGGCTCGACGGGCGCGCTGCCAGGCCCGTGGGCTGCGGAGCGATGGTATTCGACCGGATGTCGCAAGATGGTCGCTCGTGACGCAGGCGCACAGGACGGGAGTGAACCGATGGCCGAGGGGGTGACGCACGTGAGCCGACGATCGACCGATCGGGCGCTCCTGGGTCGGACGGCGGAGATCGCCGCCGACTTCCTGGAGACACTCGACGACCGGCCGGTCGTGCCGCCGGCAGGGCGGGATGCGCTTCTTGCGGCGCTCGGCGGTCCCCTGCCCCGAGCCGGGACGCCGGCCGCGGAGGTGATCGAGGACCTCGCTCGCCATGCCGAACCCGGGGTCATCGGCATCGCCGGTCCACGCTATTTCGGATTCGTGATCGGGGGCTCCCTGCCAGCGGCACTGGCAGCCGACTGGTTGACCTCGACCTGGGATCAGAATGCCGGCCTCTTCGCGGCGGGGCCCGCAGCGTCGGTCGTCGAGGAGATCGTCGGCTCGTGGCTGGTGGACCTGCTCGGCCTGCCCGAAGGGACGAGCATCGGGCTCACGACCGGCTGCCAGATGGCCCATTTCACGTGTCTCGCGGCCGCCCGCCACACGGTCCTGGAGCGCGCCGGATGGGACGCCGAGGAACGCGGCCTGTTCGGGGCACCGGAGATCACGGTCGTGGTCGGCTCGGAGACGCATGCCACCATCCCCACGGCGTTGCAGTACCTGGGCCTTGGTCGGTCACGGGTCGTCAAGGTCCATTCCGACGAACAGGGGGCGATGCGACTGGACGCCCTGGCGACGGCCTTGCCGTCCGACGGTCGGCCGCTGATCGTCTGTCTCCAGGCGGGCAACGTGAACAGCGGCGCCTTCGATCCTGTCGGACCCGCCATCGAGCTCATCCGCGCCCGCCATCCGGACGCCTGGATCCACGTCGATGGCGCCTTCGGGCTGTGGGCGGCGGCCAGTCCCGAGTATCGGCACCTCGTGGCCGGTCACGAGGGCGCCGACTCGTGGGCCACCGATGGCCACAAGTGGCTCAACGTGCCGTACGACTGCGGTTACGCGTTCGTGCGTGACCCCGCCATGCACGCCGCCGCCCTGTCGCCGCTCGGGGCCGCGTACATCGTCTATGGCGCGGCTGAACGCGACGAGTTCCGGTGGGTGCCGGAGTACTCGCGCCGGGCGCGTGGCTTCGCGAGCTATGCCGCCCTCCGCTCCCTGGGCCAGGACGGCGTGCGCGACATGATCGAGCGATGCTGCCGGCTCGCCACCCGGATGGCCGACGGCCTGCGGGCCGCCGGCGAGGGTGTGGAAGTGCTCAACGACGTCGTCCTCGACCAGGTGCTCGTGCGGTTCCACCCGGCCGACGGCGGCGACCCCGATGCGATGACCCGCGAGGTGATCGCCCGCGTGCAGGCCGATGGGACGTGCTGGCTGGCCGGGACGTCGTGGCACGGTGGCGCGGCGATGCGGATCTCGATCGTGAACTGGTCGACCACCGAGGACGACATCGACCGCTCGCTCGCGGCGATCCTGCGGGCCGCGCGCGGTGTGACTTCGACCGTCTAGACCCGCTCGGCGACGACCGTCGCGTACGCTTCGGACGTGCCTGCCCTGAGCGGCGCCGGGGGCGTCAGAAGGTCGTCTCGATTGCGTGCGCCATCCCGTCCTCGATCGAGGCGTACGCCGCCAGCGTGACCTCGAGGACGTGACGGGCGTGCTCGGCCGTGAGGACCGGCTCGGCATCGCCGCGGAGGACCTTGATGAAGTGGCGAGCGCCTGCAGCGACGACGGACTCGTCGTCGTCCGGGATCGCGATGCCGTCCTGCCACCCTTCGCTGGCCCGCGGGCTGTCGTCGTCCACGTAGAGGTCGACCGGGTCGTCGGTCGCGAAGCCCGGGCCGGGGAAGCTGAGTGTCGTCATCGGGAAGTGGAGCTCGAGCCAGGGCGCCCGTGAGCTCGGCGTGCCGAAACTCGCGAGCATCTGGCCCAGCGCTCCGTTGGCGAACTCCAGGTTCATCAGGACGTGATCTGGCGTGGTCACCTCGATCGTCTGGCCGGTCAGCGGGCCGCCCCGGACGACGCGCGTCGGCGTCGCGATCGTGCCCATCGCCTGGACCCGGGTGACCGGCCCCATCAGGGTCGTCAGCGTGTGCAGGCGATAGACGCCGTGATCGAAGACCGGCCCGACTCCCTCCCGGTAGAACGGCGTGGGATCGCCCGTGTACTCGCGCCACGCTGCCGGACCAGGATCGGCGTGGTGGGTGACGGCCAGGGTCGGTCGACCATAGCGGCCCGAGGCGATGAGCTCGACAAGCCAGCGAGTCCGGTTCGTGACGGCCACGCCGGGAGCGCACAGGAACCGGAGCCCTCGGGCTTCGGCCAGGGCGATCAGGCCGTCCGCCTCGGCGACGCTCGCGGCCAGCGGTTTCTCGGAATAGAGGTGCAGCCCGGCCTCCAGGATGGCGGCGTTGATCGGACCGTGGCGGGGTGCCGGCGACAGGTTCACGACCGCGTCGGCAAGGCCGTCGCCAAGCATCGCGTCGAGGTCGATGTACGGCCTCGCGTCCGGTGACCACGCGACGACGGCCGCGGCGGCTCGCTCGGCAGCGCCCGGGCGCGGGTCGACGAAGGCCGTGATGGCCAGCGCGTCCGCCATCGACTCGAACGTCGGGAGGTAGTGGCGATACGCGACGTCGCCCGTGCCGACGATGGCCAGGCGGATCTTGCGGTCAGCGGCGGGCATGCACGGAGCGTACCTGCCGCCGACCTGGCCTGTCGGTCGCCCGGCTAGGCGACCGCCTCCGTGGTGGGATCGCCGATCTCGATCGGATTGTTGATCGGGTCCTGGCTCCACTCGAACCAGCCACCGTCATAGACCGCGATGCGTTCCCAGCCCTGGAGGTAGGCGTAGAACCACGTCTCGCTGGCGCGCCAGCCGGTGCCGCAATAGAACGCGACCCACTTGTCGGCGGTGATGTCCGCCTCGGCCCAGTTGGCGGCGATCTCCGGATAGGCCCGCATCGTGTTGTCGACGTTGCGGTAGTGCTGCATGTGGTACGCGTCGGTCCCGCAGTTCCCCCAGACGTCGCCCTTGATCCGGCCCGCCGGCCCGATGTAGTTGTAGCCGCTGACGTTGCCGATGTGCTCGCGCCAGGTGCGGATGCTGACCAGGGCCGCGCCCTGCTGGTCGGCGAGGATCTGCTTCGCTTCGTCGATATCGACGATGACCTCCGGCCGGAGCGGCACCTGGACCCCGAAGCTGGCCACCGGCGATGGCTCGCGGATGACGGTCTCGAGCGGATTGCCCGTCCGCACCCACCAGTCGTAACCGCCATCGAGCAGGCGGACGTCGTCGACGCCGGCATATCGCAGGATCATCAGGGCACGCGTCGCGGCGATCTGCCCGGCACGCCGGCCCGGCCATTTCTCGTTGGCCTCGCCCTCCGTGTCCCGGCCGTACACGACGACTGTGGTGTCGTTGGTGATCCCGAGTGCGCGCAGCGCGGTCTCGAGGGCCTCCGGCGAGCGACGGTTCCAGTCGGCCGGGTCCTCCAGCCAGTTGGTGTCGAGATACAGGGCACCCGGGATATGGCCTTCCGCGTACTCCTCGGGGACGCCGAAGTTGACGTGGAAGAGCAGGAACTTGCCCTCGGGAGCCGCCTCGGGACGCCCGCCGGAAAGCACCTCGCGGAGCCAGTCGATGTGGACCAGGCGGTCGTATCTCGCCAAGCGCTCGAGCGGAAGCGAAGCATCCGCAGCCCAGGCCGCGAATCCGTCGGCGTACACGCGGACGTTCTCGATCCCGAGGTCAACCAGCCGGCCGGCGACCGCCCCCGCATCCTGGCCGTCGACGCCGTACACGACGATGTCGCGCCCCGGTACGAGGCCCTTCTCGTCGAGGATCCGCCCGATCTCCGGCGCGTCGACGCTGGTCAGCCACGCGCTCGGGAACGACACGGCGCCCGGGAGATGGCCACCCCGCGCTTCGTCGGCCAGGCGCCAGCCGTTGTATCCGGTGAGCGGTCGGGCGTCCACGATCGTCAGTCCCGGGTCGGACAGCCGGTCGCGGAGCTCGGCGGTCGAGATCGTCGGCCTGGCTCCGCTGAAGGTCGTTGGCGTTTCGGTCATGTCGTGCATTCCTCGTGTGCTGTGACGGGTGATTCCGGGCAAACAAAAAACCCCTGCCAAGCAGAGGTCGGTGGGTGAGCGGCGTGCGATTTACGCGATACGCATGCCTAGATCACCACCGCCGCCTGCTCGGCGTGGGTCTGACAGTGACAGTGGCACATGGCGATCGCGTAGCGCTGCATCGTCCGCGGAGTGTGCCATCGACTGCGGGATCTGACAACCCCTCAGCGCGCGGACGGCACCGCGTCGAGGGACCAGTGATTGCACAACAGACGGCGACCGGCGTAGTGCACGGTCTCCTCGCCGATCCACGTGAAACCGCCCTTGCGGCAGACGGCGTTCGAGGGCCCGTTCGAGGCGCCGGTGAACGCATGGATGTCGCCCCAGCGGCCGTCCTCCCGCGCGCGCTCGACCAACAACCGCAGGGCTTCGCTGGCGATGCCGCGGCCCTGGAACTCCTCGAGGACCGCCCAACCGGCCTCGCTCCGCCGCCCGCCCGCGAAGGCATCCGACCAGAGGCAGATCGTGCCGACGGTCTGGCCATCCGGTTCCAGGTCGATGGTGAAGTACCAGAGCCGGTCCGCGGCCATGCCTTCGAGCCGCCGCCGGTGGATACCCGGGATGTCGCCGGCCGGAAGCGGGCCACCGAGGTCGGCCATCATGACCGGGCTCGTTTCGATGGCTTCGGTCAGCCAGCGATCGGCGTCGACGTACGGACGGAGCCGGACGGAGGGCGGTCGCGACGACATCCGGACCACCATACCGGACGTCGATCTCAGCCGGCCTGCCGTCCCGTCGCGGGGTCGGTCAGCGAGGACTCCCCGTCGTTGGCGAGGATGACGGCCAGTGCCGCCTCATCCATCGGGCGCGCGAAGAGGTATCCCTGCGCGCGGTCGCAACCGAGCGCGCGGAGGCGGATCGCCTGGTCGGTCGTCTCCACGCCTTCGGCAGTGACCACGAGGTGAAGGGCTCGGGCGAAGGCGATGGCCGCCGTCACGATCGCGGCGTCCTCGCGACCGTGCCCGAGGCCGGCGATGAACGAGCGATCGATCTTCAGTTCATTGATCGGAAAGCGACGCGCGTAGCTCAGGGACGAGTACCCGGTCCCGAAGTCGTCGATCGCCAGGCGCACACCGAGATCGCGCAACGCGGAGATGACCTGGTCGGTGCGCTCCCCTTCGAGGATGAGCACGCTCTCGGTCAGCTCGAGGGTCAGGTGCTCCGCCGCCAGCCCGGCGGCGTCGAGAGCCGAGCGCACGTCGCCCACGAAGTCGGCGTCCACGATCTGGCGAGCCGAGACGTTCACGCTGACCGAAAGCGGTCCCTTGCCGGCCGCAGCGGCCAACCGGACGCTCGCGCGGCATGCCTCGCCGAGAACGAAGCGACCGAGCTCGACGATGAGCCCGGCGCGTTCGGCCACTGGGATGAACTCGATCGGTGGCACGAAGCCCCGCTCCGAGTGCCGCCAGCGGGCCAGCGCCTCGACCCCGCAGATCGCGCCGGTGCCCAGGTCCACGACGGGCTGGTACGCGACCTCGATCTCCCCACGCTCCAGGGCACGCCGTAGGCCATGCTCGATCTCAAGGCGAGCCGAGGCACGGGCGCTCATCGCGGGGTCGAACCAGGCCTGGCGGGACTTGCCATCGGCTTTGGCCTCGTACAAGCCTGCGTCGGCATGACGCTGCAGATCCTCCGCGGTCAGGTCGGCCTCGTCGAGCCCAGCGATCCCGGCCGTCGCCCGGATCCGGACCTCGTGGCCATCGATGCGATAGGGCTCGCAGAGGATGTCCAGGAGGCGACGGACGACGTTGTCGGCCTCGGACGTGTCGTCGAGTCCCTCCAGCAGGAGGTTGAACTCGTCGCCACCCACCCGTGCCGCGATATCACCGATCCGAAGCGCACCGCGCAGGCGCTGGCCGACCTCGATCAGGAGCCGGTCGCCGACGCCGTGGCCGAAGGTGTCGTTCACGCCCTTGAAGTCGTCGAGGTCGAGATAGACGACCGCCATCCCCCGCCCCGAACGGCGCGCCCGGGCGATCGCCTCCGTCACGTGCTCAACGAAGTAGGTCCGGTTCGGAAGGCCGGTCAGCGCGTCGTGGAAGACCTGGTGCGACAGCTGCTCCTCGAGCCGTTTCTGGCCGGTGATGTCGAGCATGAATCCCTGCACGAGCGCCGGCGTGCCGTCGGCGTGGCGCTGGACGACGGCCTCGTCGTCTCGGATCCAGAGCTCCCGTCCGTCTCGGGTGATCAGCCGGTATTCCCAGGTATGGGAGTCCGCGATGGTCAGCCGATGTGATTCCTCGCGCAAGACCCGTTCCCGATCATCCGGATGGATGCGCGACGCCCACATCTCGATGCCCGTGCCCACGACCCATTCCTCAGGGGTGTAGCCCATCAGCGCCTCGATCTGCGGGCTGACGTAGTGGATCGGCGTGTCCGCTCCGAATGAGGTGACATAGACGACGCCGGCCAGCCGTTCGACGAGCACGCCGTAGCGCGTTTCGCTCTCCTCACGCGATCGTTCGGCGGCCGTGGCCAGGTCGAGCGCCATGTGGAGGCGGCTACTGAAGCGCCACAGCTGCAACAGGAACACCCCGACCGCGCCAAGCGAAGCACCGAACCGGAATAGCGCCTCGGCGTCCGGGGCCAGCACGCTGACATAGCTGCTCGTCTCGATCAGATAGGTGATGCCGAACGTCACGGCCCAGGCTGTGACCATGATCGCCTGGAGGATCCGCCCTCGCAGGTACGGCAGGGCGACGCCGACCGCCAGCAAGGGCACGATGCCAAATACGGAGTAGATCGGCTGCGCCAAGCTCACGGAGATCCCCGCCGCGAACAGGGTCGCAACGACGATGCCCACGGTGACGTCGAGGTCGACTCGTTCGATCCTCAAGCGCATGACGGCGAACGCGAGCGCCACCGCGATGAGCACGACCCCGACCAGGGCTGCCCCACGGTCCGATGCACTGAGGCCCATCAGCAGGCTCAACAGGCCAAAACTGGTCGCCAGCACGACGAGGATGTCGAGCAGGCGCCGCAGTTCGGCGAGATCCGGATGGCGATCCCGGGTTTCGATCAGGGTCATCCATCTGAGCATGTGGCTGGCGCGCGACGACGGCTATCGGTCGGTGGTCCGGGGCCGACCACTCATATCGGGTGCGGCCTGCTACCGACTGCCCGGGAATCGAGCGGTTCGGCTAGGCTCAGTTCGCCATGGCGACCCATCGTTTCGCGATCCGCCTCGGTGCCCGGTCGCGGCCGTTGTTGCGCCTCTTCGGCGTCTGTGGACCCGACGACGCATGGGTCGAGCTTCGCGACGATACGCTCGAGGCTCGGTTCGGTCGCGCGCGGGCATCCACCGCGCTCTCGAACATCGCCGGTTGGCGGATCGAGGGGCCCTGGTTGTGGGTCACCGCCATCGGCATCCGGCGGAGCCTTCGCCACGGTGATATCACCTTCGGGGGCTCGAATCACGGAGGGGTGCGGCTGGATTTCCGCGAGCCGGTGCGGGTGGCGTCGCTCGGCGTACCGGCGCTGTACGTGACGGTCGACGACCTCGAGGGCTTCGCCGGAGCGCTTCAGGAGCGCGGGATCGACGGCGTGGACGCACGCACTCGCCTCGTACCTTGAGAGGGCGCCACGGCAAGGCTGGCTGGTCCATGCAAGGCTGCGCTGTGCGGCGGGACCGCAGCTGTGAGCCCGACCGGCGGAGGCTATCCAAACCGTGAGCCCATCCATCGAACCCAACGATCCGAGCACCCGCGACCGCCTGGTCGACGCGGTGACGATGGCGGCGAAGGTCGCCACTGTGGGATTCGGCGTCGATGCCCTGCTGCACGCCGATTCGCCGCGGCTGCGCGGCAAGGCGATCCGCACCCGCGCCATCGGGTATACCGCCGCGCTGTTCATCGTGCCGCTGGGCTGGCGGTTGTTGCCGGGTCGGCCGCGTGGCTATCCGCGGGCCCTCGACCTGGCCGTCACGTTGCCGTTGCTCGCCGACGCGGCCGGCAACGCCTTCGGGATCTACGAGAAGGCGCGCGTCGACGACATCGTCCACACCGCCAACGCCGCGATCCTGGCTGGGGCGAGCGGGTCGCTGATCGCCCCGAACGTCGACGAGCCCTGGCAGGCGGCCCTCGCGGGCGGGGCCATCGCCATCGCGGGCGAGACGCTCTGGGAGACCTTCGAATACGCGGCCTGGCGGCTCGGACAGGGCGGCATGGACCTCACCTACGAGGACACGATGGACGACATCGTCGGCACCTGGATCGGGGCGATCATCGGGGCCTTGTTCGTCCTGACGCGGGCGCCGCGCTCGAAGGCGACGCGTGAGCGACGCGGCTGGCGCGCCATGCTGGGTGGCTGACCCGCTGCGAATCACCTGGATCGGCCACTCGACCGTCCTGATCGAGATCGGCGGCCGTCGCTTCCTGACCGATCCATTCCTGCGGGATCGGTTGGGGCCGCTTCGCCGCCGTGGCGACCCGGTCGATCTCGACGCCATCGGCCGGGTGGATGCGGTCCTGTTGTCCCACGCCCACCCCGACCATTTCGATCGATCGTCGCTGCGTCGTCTCGCGGGCGAGCCCGTCATGATCGTCCCGACGGGCCTCGGCCGGGTCGTCGAACGCCTGGGCTTCGAAACGCGCGAGCTCGGCCCGGACGGGCGCACGGACGTCGGCGGGGTCGGTGTCGTCGGGGTCGAGGCGCGACACGGCCGCTGGCCGCGCCATCCCAACGCCACGACGCTCGGCTACCTCATGGAAGGTCCCGCCAGCGTGTACTTCGCAGGCGACACCTCGGCCTTCGCGGGCCTGGGCGCCCTGGCCGGGCGGGTCGACGTCGCGCTGCTCCCGATCGGCAGCTGGGGGCCGCATCGGGCGCCCTGGCACCTCGGACCGCGGGGCGCCGCGCGACTCGCCGGGCTCATCGGGGCCCGCGTGGTGGTGCCCATCCACTGGGGAACGCTCTATCCGGCCGGACTGGCCCGCGTGTGGCGAGGGCCACTGGATGCGCCGGCTGTGCGGTTCAGGGTCGCCTGCGCGGCCCTGGCTCCCGCGACCGACCTGCGCGTGCTGGGCCTCGGCGAGGCCACGATCGTCGATGCGCCCGGCTGAGGGCGCCGGTCCGAGGGCGCAGGTCTAGGCGGATTCGCCTGGCGTGGGCGGGGTGGACTGGATGAGCGTGGTCGGTGTGTTGTGGACCGCCGGGATGCTGCCGAGGCGACCGGCCTGGTAGTCGGCCACGGCCTGCATGACCTCTTCGCGCGTGTTCATCACGAACGGGCCCATCCAGGCAACGGGCTCGCGGATCGGCCGGCCGCCCAGGACGAGGACGTCGAGGTTGGGGCTGCGGCTCTCCTGGTCACGCAACGCCGCGACCATGAGGGCGTCGCCCGGTCCGAGCACGGCAAGCTGGCCGGCACCGATCGGACGACCGTCGCTGCCGATGCTCCCCTGCCCCGCCATCACGTACACGAGGGCGTTGTAGTCCGCTCTCCACGGCAATGCCAGTCGGGCGCCGGGGCTGAGGGTGGCGTGGACCAGGGTCATCGGGCTGTAGGTCGAGCCGGGGCCGGCGTGGCCGGCGACGTCGCCGGCGATGACGCGCACGAGGGCGCCGCCGTCGGGCGACGAGAGCAGCGCGACCTCCTGCGCCCGGATGTCCTGGTAGCGCGGCGGCGACCACTTCTGGTCGGCCGGGAGGTTGACCCACAGTTGGAACCCGTGGAACAGCCCGCCCGTGCGCACGAGCTCCTCCGGCGGCTTCTCGATGTGGAGGATCCCGGAGCCGGCGGTCATCCACTGGGTGTCGCCGTTGGTGATGAGCCCGCCACCACCGTTCGAGTCGGCGTGCTCGAACGTGCCGTCGATCATGTAGGTGACCGTCTCGAAGCCGCGGTGCGGATGCCACGGCGTGCCCTTGGGCTCGCCTGGGGCGTATTCGACCTCGCCCATCTGGTCGAGATGGACGAATGGGTCGAGATCCTCGAGGGCCACGCCGGCGAAGGCGCGACGGACCGGGAACCCCTCTCCTTCGAAGCCGCGCGGCGCGAGCGTGA
>JAXDKY010000183.1:0-2644 GCA_034666885.1 Chloroflexota bacterium | reverse complement strand
CGGGCGGCGTCGCGCTGCTGTTCGCCGCGAGGACGGCGACCGGACTAACGGGCGGGGAGATCTCTCCGATCTTCGTCGGGGTTGCGCTGGCGGTCATCACCGACGGGTGTGTGGGTGCCGGACTGGTCATCCGGCGGCCCGGGAACGTCATCGGCCTCCTACTCCTGGCGGTCGCCATCGTCATCGTGGTCACGTTCCTCGGGTTCTTCGTCGGGGCCATCCTGACCGAACAACGGGGCCGGCAGGATGTCCTCGCGGGGATCGCGTCCTTGATCGGCCCGCTGGGGATCTTTCCCAGCCTGATCGCGGCCGGCCCGCTGGTGGCGATCGTCTTCCCGGACGGACGACTACCGGGCCCGCGCTGGCGATGGCCGGTCGCGGCGATCGTCGGAGCGCTCGTCGTCGGTTCGGCGATCGTGGTCGTCCGCCCCGGACCGATCGGGGCCAGCCTGGCCGACAACCCGATCGGCCTGCGCGGGTTCACCGGCTCCGAGCCGTTCTGGTCGTTCGGTGAAACACTCGCCGCAGCCACGCTGCCGTTCACGCTCCTCCTGGGCTTCGCGGCGGTGATCATCCGGTTCCGTCGCTCTGAGACTGTCGAGCGGGCGCAGCTGAAGTGGTTCGTCGCGGCCAACGTCGCCGTCGGCGCACTGCTCATGCTCAGCTTCGCCGATGACGCATTGAAGGCGACGCGACCGACGATCTTCGACTTGTTGGCGGCCGGCTCGCTCTCGCTCCCGCCGATCGCCATCGGCATTTCGATCCTTCGCTATCGACTCTTCGAGATCGACCGGCTGATCGCGCGAACCGTGTCGTGGGGCGTGGTCACGGGCCTGCTGGCGTCGGTCTTTGGCCTTGGCCTAATCGCCCTACAGGCGGTGCTTGCCCGATTCACCTCCGGTCAGACACTCGCCGTCGCGGCGTCCACGCTCGTGGCCTTCGCCCTCTTCCAGCCGCTTCGGCGGCGGGTGCAATCGGCCGTCGACCGCCGATTCGATCGAGCCCACTACGACGCGCAGCGGACCGTGGCGGAGTTCTCCGACCGGCTCCGCGAGGAAGTCGACCTGGCCGCCCTGAGCGGCGACCTTGATACGACCATCCGGAATGCCATCTCGCCCCGTTCGTTGGGCATCTGGCTGCGCGAGGGCAAGCGATGACGGAGCGCCCGACACCGCATCGCCTGGGACGGCTCTCATTCGCCCTGATCGCGGCCTCGATCACCGCGTCCGCCGTGATCTCGCTCGCGGTGGACGCCGTGCTGATCCGCTACTCGAGCGACCCCGCGCCGGTCATCGTCCTCAACATCGCGTTGTTCAACGGCACTGTGATCCTGAACGCGCTGGTCGGCAGCATCGTCGAATGGCGGCGGCCGGGCCACGCGATCGGACGGCTCATGATGCTCGCGGGGCCGCTGTACGCGTTTGTCTCGGCGGGCTGGACGACGGGCAACATGCTCGAATCGCTCATCGACCCCACGGCCTACTTGGTGTTCACCTGGGCTGTGTACCACCTCTCGTGGCTAGCCATGGCGCTCATCATCGGCTGGATCCCCCTGCTTTTCCCGACCGGCAACCTGCCTGGCCCCCGGTGGCGTGTGCCGGCCGCCATCGTCCTCACCGTGTTGGGTGTCGGCCTGATCGCCTCGGCCCTTCGCCCTGGAGACATCCTGGCCGGGTCTGGATACGTCAACCCCTTCGGCGTCGACTGGTGGCCGGCCATCCTCCAGTTGTTCGTCGATGCGGTCCCCGTCGCCGTGCTTGCGAGTCTCCTGCTGGCTGTGGTGGCGGTGATCACCCGATACCGTCGAGGCGATCGGATCGTCCGACTCCAGATCCGTTGGTTCGTCACCGCCGTAGCGCTCATCCCGCTCTCCCTCCTCTTGACCGTCATCGAGCTGGCCGTGCGCGCCAGCGGCGGGCTTGGCGGCCCGGCCGACGCACCGAACTCGCTGATCACCGTCCCCATCACCTACGCGGTCGTCCTCGCCCTGCCGATCGCCATCGGGGTCGCGGTCACGCGCTATCGCCTGTACGAGATCGATCGGCTCATCAGCCGGACGATCGGTTGGGCCCTCGTCACGGGGGTCCTGGTGGCGGTGTTTGGCGCTACCGTGATCGGCCTTCAGGCGCTGCTCGATCGGGTGATGCAGGGCCAGACCCTCGCGGTCGCGGCCTCGACCCTCATCGCCTTCGCCCTCTTCCAGCCGATCCGTCGCCGCGTCCAACATCTCGTCGATCGCCGGTTCGACCGTGCGCGCTACGACGGCGACCGAACGGCCGCGGCCTTCGCCGAACGCCTTCGCGAGCAGGTCGACCTCGAGGGACTCGAAGCCGACTTCGCCGGCGTCGTGGACGACGCGCTGCGCCCCACCAGTGTCGGCGTCTGGATCCGCCGCGCCGGGCACCGAGGCGTGGTATGAAGCCCGCGGCAACGGCACTGGTCGGCGTGCAGTTCGCGCTTGGATGCGCCGTTGCGGCCTACGCGGCGTTGGCCATGCTGCTCGCAGGAAGGCCGGGAGCGCTCTCCCTGGTCATCCTCCTGGGAGCCTATGTGCCGTACGCCGGCGTCGGTTCCATGCTGGTCGCGAGGCGGCCGCGGAACCCGATCGGTTGGGTGCTCTTGGGGATCGGATGGTCGTTCGCCG
>JAXDKY010000182.1:0-3420 GCA_034666885.1 Chloroflexota bacterium | reverse complement strand
TGAGATCGCCCGCCGCGGGGTCGACGCCCGAGCCATCGAGGCCGGCTCCATCGAACCCGCCGCCGCGAGGCCCGTGGCCACCGAAGAGGCCACGGCCGTTGCCGGCAACGACCGTGTCCGCGTTGATCGAGCCGTCGGCCTGCTTGCGGCCGGAGACGCCGATCGCCGAGCCGACGGTGACGTCGGCCAGGGTGGCCGTGTCCTTGCCCGCGACCTGGTAGGTGGTGCCGGCGGCGACGTGGATCGTCACGCTCGAACCGTCACGCGCCTTGATCGTGATCGAGTTCGCGGTCTTGGCGGTGACCGTGCCGACGGCCTTGTCGCCCGCGACGCGGACGGTCAGGGCGGTGATGGCGTTGTCCCCGGTCGTGGTGCCCTGGACGAGCGTGGCCGTGCCGTTCTTGACGTCCGCGAGGGTCCCTGAGCCGGTCCCGTACTGGTATTTGGTGGTGCCGTTGATGGCGACCGTCCAGACGGAGCCATCGCGGGTCGTGACCTTGAACCCGGTCGAGCTGACGTCGCTGACGGTCCCGCTCACGCTCGGTACGACGACCGCGATCTGGTCGACGGTGTAGGTCCCATCGGCATTGTGGGTCTGGCTGAAGCGCACCTGGTCGCCGACCTTGAGCGCCGCGAGCTCGATGGCTGCGCCGCCCCTAGTGAGCTTGACCGTGCTGGTCACCGCGACCGTGCGGGTCCAGCCGTCGTCGGTGGCGAGGGTCACGTTCGAGCCGCTGATCGCCTTGATCGTGATGTCGCGGAAGCCCTGGCCGCCAAAGCGCCCGTGATCGAGCCCGGCGTCGCCGGCGACGCCGGGGTCCCCCGCGAGGAACGGGGCGGTCGCCGCGCCATTTCCGGAGCCGTTCGTCGAGCCGGAGGTCGACGGGGACGGGGATGCCGCGAACGATGTCGCGACGACGCCTACGACCAGGGCTGCGGCCGCGGCACCGACGGCGGCGATCCGCATGCGGCTGGGACTCGGGGTTCGGTGCGAGAAGGCCACCGCGTCCGTGCCGGGACTCGGTTCGGGCGGCATCGCGGGCTCGGTCTCGGGCTGGTCCAGGGTCATCGTCAAGATCTCCGTTGCAGGCGCCGCCGGTCGGAGGCGTCGGATGTGTGCAGGCTGGCGGCGGTTCCTGAGTCGGTCCTGAGAATGGCACGGGCGGCGATACTTTGGCCGTGTCGAGCCCGGATGGACCCATCCTCGCCCTGATCCCCGCGCACGATGAGGGACCACGGATCGGCGCGGTCGTCGAGGGCGCCCGGCGTTTCCTGCCGGTCGTGGTCGTCGACGACGGTTCCAGCGACGACACCGCGGATCGAGCCGAGGCGGCCGGCGCCACGGTCATCCGCCAGGCACCGAACGCCGGCAAGGGCGCGGCGCTGCGGACGGGGTTCCGCCATGCGCTCGAGGCGGGAGCGCCTGCCATCGTGACGCTCGACGCCGACGGCCAGCACGATCCGGCGGAGATCCCCCGGTTCCTCGAGCGGTTCGAGGCGCGCCGGGCGGAACTGATCATCGGCCAGCGCGACTTCGGCGCGATGCCGCCGGCCCGCCGGCTGTCGAACGCCGTCGGCGGGCTGATGCTCGGCGCGGCCCTCGGCCGCTCGGTGCCGGACAACCAGTCGGGATACCGGCTGATCGGCCGGACGCTCATGCGCGCGCTGCTCGACAGCGAGGAATCCGGCTTCGAATTCGAGGTCGAGATGATCGCGCGCTGCATCGCGCTGGGCCTGCCGATCGATTCCGTCCCGATCCGCACGATCTACGCCGGCGAGCCGTCGCATATCCGGCCGTGGCGGCACTTCACGGAGTTCGTGCGGATCACGCGCAAGGCCCGGCGGGTGGCCCGCGGGGGCTGATTCACGAGGGCTGGTACTGGCGGCTACCCCAAAGTACGGCTTGGAGTCGCCCCCCTGCACTCATACAGTCTGCCTCGAAGCGGGCCGGACCCTACCCCTGACTACCCCAGGGGACCGGAGCTTCCGAGAAGCGTCCAGAACTGAGGCAACCTGAACCATGGCATCGATGGTCATGAACGAACTGGGACCGATGCTCACCGCGACCGAAGTCGCCGAGATGCTGCACCTCCACGTGAACACGGTGAAGCGCCTGGGTGACCGGGGTGAGCTGCCCTTCTATCGCGTCTGCAAGCGAGGCGATCGTCGCTTCCGCCTCGACGACGTGATGAAGTTCCTTCAGCAGAACCGCTAAACGACTACCCCGCGGTGGTGGCTGGGGCCACTACCGCTCCTCCTTCGCCACGCTTCTCCGAGCGCCCGGTCCCTCCCCGGGCGCTCGTTGCGTGCCCGGCCCACGCGCCGGAGGTCGCCCCGGCGGCCCTTAGTCGCGCGGGATGCCCGCCAGCGACTCCCCGAAGATCTCGACCGCTTCGCTGATCTCGGCCGCCGTCACGTCGAGTGGCGGGATCCAGCGCACGACCTCGTGCTGGCGGCCGCAGGTGAGCACGAGCAGGCCCGCGTCGGCGCAGGCCGCTGACAGGCGGTCCGGGAGCGTCCCGTCCGACTCGCGTGTTTCGCGGTCCCGTACGAACTCCACGCCGACCATCAATCCTGGTCCGCGCACGTCGCCGATCCGATCATCTTCTGCCGCGATCCGCTCCAGGCCGGCGCGCAGCTCCTCTCCACGCGCGACGGCGTTCTCCACCAACCGCTCGTCGCGGATCGTCTCGAGCACGGCCAGGCCGGCAGCACAGGCCACCGGGTTCCCGCCGAACGTCGAGCCGTGGGCGCCTCGGCCCCAGCGCTCCTGGAGCTCCCGCGACGACACGATGGCCGACAAGGGCAGCCCGTTGGCGATGGCCTTGGCCAGCACGACGACATCGGGGACGATCCCGGCTTGCTCGAAGGCCCACATCCGGCCGGTCCGTCCATAGCCCGACTGGACCTCGTCGGCGATGAGGAGGATGCCGTGCTCGTCGCAGAACGCGCGCAGCTCGCGCAGGAACGCTGGCGGTGCCGGCGTGAAGCCGCCTTCGCCCTGGACCGGCTCGATGAGGACGCACGCGACCGATGACGCCGGGATGTCCGTCGAGATGAGCGTTCGGAGGTCCGCCATGGCGCTCGCGACCGCGACCGACTCGTCGCCGCCGAACTCGCGGTAGACGGCCGGGAACGTCGTGAGGTGGACGCCCGGCAGCAAGGGCTCATAGCCGGTCCGGTAGTTCACGTTCGAGCTCGTTACGGATGTCGCGCCCCACGTGCGCCCATGGAACCCGCCGCGGAACGCGACGATGCCGGGCCGACCCGTGACCCGGCGGGCGAGCTTGAGTGCCCCGTCGATGGCTTCCGAGCCGGAGTTCAAGAACATCGTCGAGTCGAGCGGCTCCGGAAAGGTCGCGGCGATCTCGTCGGCGAGGCGCGTGATGGGCTCGGTGAAGCCGATCGCGTTGATCGGAC
>JAXDKY010000181.1:0-3123 GCA_034666885.1 Chloroflexota bacterium | reverse complement strand
GTCCCGGGGGTCATCGGCGCCCTCACGATGATGGTCGGGAGCGCCGGGGACCGGTCGGCCAAGCGGATCGCCGAGAGCGTGGCGCGCGGCTACCCACTGACCGTCCTGCTGTCGGTCCTGTTGATCTTCCTGGCCGCGCTCGCCATCTTCCGCAAGGCGCAGAGCCTCGCCAAAGGCTGGACCGACGCGCACGTCCCGCTGGTGATCGAGCCTGGCAAGTACGACCAGGTCGCCGCCGACCTCGACAGCGCGCTCGCCGCCGCCGGCGTCGAGGTCGAACCGACGACGGCGCCCGCCGCGATGTCCAAGCCGGCCACCTGGCTCGCGGCGGTCGCCGGCAGCAGCGCGTCGTCGCTCGTGCCCGAGAAGATGATCCAGCTCGATGGGAAAGACATCGACATCCTCATCTACCCGATGGACCTGTTGATCTCGGGCAAGCCGAAGCTGGTGGCGCGCGCGCGAGCCGCGATGGCGAGCCGGCTGACGACGTCCGCAGCACACCTCACCGTGAGCGCCGAGGCGCAGGCCATCGAGGACCGCCTCGCGGCGCTGGCCCGGCCGTCTCCTTCGGCACCCGACGTCCCGCGCCGCTTCGATGACGCCGCGGCAGCCGAGTTCACCGCCATCGACCAGCAGCTCTCGACGATCGAGATCCCGTACGAGGAGTGGGAGGTCCTGTACCGCCAGCGCCTACAGGTCGAGCGGGACCTGCGCGCCGGGGCGATGGCAGGCGACGCCGTGGTCGGCGCCGACACGCCGGGCGTGCGACGGGAAGGCGCGCTCGGGACCCTGGAGGACCTCGGCCGGCTCGTGCGGGCTGGTGCGGGGGTGGTCCTCGAGGCGGCCGCCGACGAGCGCACCGGGCAGATGATCGACCGGATGGCGGGATCGCAGTGGCGCTGGGCGGCACGGGCGGCGTCGGTGGCTGCGACCGCGGCGAAAGAGGCGATGCGCGCCCGGCAGGATGGCGACGAGCCCGTCGATGGGGAGATGGCGCCGCCGCCGCGGGTCGCGGCCATCCACGGTGCCGAGGTCGGGACCGGCGTGGAGAGCGGGGCTGGCGTCGACGCCGGGACCGGCCAGAAGGTCCGCCCTCAGGAGCCTTCCGCGATCTCGTAGAGCCGGCGTCGCGGCAGGCCCGTGGCCGCGGCCACCCGTTTCGCGGCCTCACCCCGGGGCGTGCCCGCGTCCACGAGTGCCTGGACCTGCGTCAACGCGGCCGCAAGGTCATGCTCGGCCGAGGCGACGGCCTGTGGCGAATCATCCGTCCCATCGGCGCCGGTCCGCATCCCGACCACCAGGACGAACTCGCCGCGTGCCGGGATCGTGCCGTCGCCGGCGGCCGTCGCCAGTTCCCCGAGCGTGCCCCGAATGATCTGCTCGTGCACCTTGGTCAGCTCCCGGCACACTGCCCCGGCCCGCCCAGCGCCGCAGGCCGCCTCGAGATCCCGGAGCGTGCCCGCGACCCGCCCCGGCGCCTCGAACAGCACGGAACCCCGGTCGTCGGCCGCGATCGCCGCCAGCCGGTCCTTGCGATCACGTCCCGAGCGCGGCAGGAATCCCTCGAACGACCAGCGCGGCCCGGTCACCCCGGATGCGGCCACGGCCGCGAGCACGGCTGACGCCCCCGGGATCGGCACGACCCGGCCGCCCTCCCCCGCCCAGGCCGCGACGAGGTCCGCCCCGGGATCGCTCACGACCGGGGTCCCGGCGTCGGTCACGAGCGCGAGGTCGGCGCCGCCGCGCAGGTGATCGAGCAACGCGGCCAACCGCCCCGGGCCGCTCCTTGCGTGGAAGCTCGTCATCCGCCCGGCGATCCCGTGGCGGTCCAACAGCCGCTTAGTCAAGCGGGTGTCCTCGGCCGCGATGAGGGGCACGGCGGCCAGGACTTCGAGCGCCCGCAAGGTCACGTCCCCGAGGTTCCCGATCGGGGTCGCCACCACGTACAGCACGCCCCCGCCCGACGGGGCGTCGCCACCGCCCACGTCGCGGCCACTCACTCCCGAGCCGACCCCGGCCGCCGTCGCGGGTACAGGTAGTCGACGCCGGCGGTCCGTGGCCCGAGCTTCGCGATCGGCGGCACCTGCCGCTTGAATTCGGCGCCGGCGACCATCTTGTCGACCCGCTCGACCAGGGAGCGCTCGAACCCGAGTGCCACGACCTCGTCGATGGAGCGCCGCTTGTCGATGCGCCAGAAGAGCAATCGATCGAGCTCCGGGTAGCTGAAGCCACCCTCGCCCTCGTCGGTCTGGTCCGGCCAGAGATCGGCGGAGGGGGCCTTGGCGATGATCGAATCCGGCACGCCCAGCGCGGCGGCGAGCTGGCGGACCTGACTCTTGTACAGGTCGCCGATCGGGTTGAAGGCGCAAGCCGAGTCGCCGAACACGGTCGTGTAGCCGATGAGCGACTCGGTCTTGTTGCCGGTCCCGACGACCAGGCCACCCCACGTGACCGAGCGGTCGTACAGCACGCTCATCCGCATCCGCGCCATGAAGTTCCCGCGCCGGAGGGGCGAGGCATCCGTGTCCGGCCCGAAGTAGCCGTCGACCATCGGGGAGATGTCGACGAGCTCGGATGCGGTCCCCAGCCGCCGGACCACCTCCTCGGCATCCGAACGTGACGCCGGCGACGACGTCCGGTAGGGCATCAGGACGCACAGCAGCTGCTCCGGCCCGACGGCCTCCGCGGCGAGATACGCCACCACCGCCGAATCGATGCCGCCGGACAGCCCGAGCACCGTCCGCTCGAAGCCGGCCTGGCGGAGCTGCCCACGGATGAAGTCGACGATGACCCGCCGCGCGATGTCCGTGTCGATCGCGAGCTCGGGCGGCAGGTCGAAGGCGACCGGGCTCGTCATCGGTCGGCCGCCCGGTCGGCACCCCGGCGGAACCCGATCGGGTGCGGCTCGCGTCCGCCCGGCGCCACGTCGAGACCCGCTTCGGCCCCGGGCTCGCTGGTCGTGTCGTGGGCCAGACCGGCGCGCTCGGCGATGATCCGGCCGAGCTCGCGCAGCTGGAGCTCCGGCCGCTCGTCGCGCAGCAGCGGCAGCCCGATCCGCTCGCGCCGGATATCGGCCGGGGCGATGTCCACGCTGAACAGGCCCTCGTCGTAGAGCGGCGCGCT
>JAXDKY010000180.1:0-5657 GCA_034666885.1 Chloroflexota bacterium | reverse complement strand
TCACTGGATGCGTTCGGATTGCTGCGTCCGGCCAGCGCCTCGGCGACCTGCACGAGCTCCAGGCACGCCTCGACGCACGAGAGGGGCACCTCCGACGCGTGGTGGGCCGCAGCACGAAGCGCGACCTGGCGGGCCTCGGTCTCGGCGTCGGTCGTCCTGGGCAGCTTCATCGCTGCGGCGAACTCGGCAAACGCGGTGGCGTCGTCATCGGCAAGCGCAAGGAATCGATCGGCGAGCTCATCGCCACGCTCGATGGCCCACCCGAGGAGCTCTTCATGGGCGGCGAACTTCGGGCGTCCGGCTGACAGCGAAGCGACCATGCGAACGAGAGCGGCACCGAGTGCCGCAGCGACGGCCGAGGCACTGCCCCCGCCCGGCACGGGCTCCGACGACCCAAGCCGATCGACAAAGCCTTCGACGGTCATGTCGCCGAAGCGACTGGTATCAGGGGTTAGTGCCACCCCGCGATTGTATGTGGAAGGACGCGACGCAGCGGGGGGCCGAGGTCGAGGCGGAGGCGAGCACGCGAGCGAGCGCACTCGGCGTGCGTGAGCGAACGCGCGGAGCCGACAACGAAGGTATCGGCCGTCCGACGCGTCGCCTCGGGGCGGGCGCGGTACCGGCGCACCCGCCCCGGAACGACATCAGGGTCGGCGGGTGGGAGACCCGGCCGACCCGTGGTGTTCGTGCTAAGCCGCGCGGCGGGCTTCGTCGACGCCGGTCACGGTCCAGCGGCGGGATCGATGCTGGAAGGTCAGGGACAGGCGCGCTCGGGGGGTCTCGACCTCGAAGAGCGTGCGGGGACCGGTGATGACCGGGTAGGCGGCCGCTTCCTCACGGAGCGCGGCGAGATTGGTGATCGGTAGTCGTTCGTCGCCCCAGGTGATCTCACGGGGGCGACCGCTGAACCAGTCGGTCCGAACATGGACCGTGACCGGCTCGACACGGATGAATGCCATGTCATCTGTTCCTTTCGGGGGGCGTTTCGCTATGGGTCTCGTCGCCCGGGGCACTCGGCCGACAGAACATCTGTTCGATGACTCCGCGACACTAGACCGAACAAGTGTTCGATGTCAAGCGTCGTCGGGCGGAATGTCGTCGAGGTCCGTGTCACCTAGGCTGTCACGATCGCCGACCGCATCCGGATCGGGTTCGGCGGCGTCGACGGGCACCCCACGCGCCCGCCGGTCGAGCGGGTTACGCGGATCGCGCTCGAACGGGGCCGGCAAGCGCGCCCCGACCAGCCGACCGCGCGTCACGGCACCGTCGCCATATCGACGCCGCAGTGCGTCGGCGGCCTCGACCGCCGCCCGATGCCGCGGGTCGTCCGCTGGGAACAGGCCGAGCTGCTCGCGCTCCCCCAGGTTGGAGGCAGTGACCCCCAGGAGCCGCACCCGGATCCCGCGCACCTCCGGCCGGGCGAGCTCGAGCGCCGCGTGGAAGATCGGCTCGGTCATGTCGGTCGGCTCGGGGAGGGTTCGCTGACGGGTGATCGTGCGGAACGACGAGTCGCGGATCTTGACGGCGACGGTCGACGCCCGCACGCCGGCGGACCGCAACCGGCCGGCGACGCCGTCGGCCATCCCGAGCAGCGTCCGCTCGATCAGCTCGGGGTCGCGGGTATCGGCGTCGAACGTGTGCTCGTGCCCGACCGACTTCGCCGGATCGCCCAGGTGGACCGGATCCGCATCGATGCCACGCGCGCGATCGACGAGCGAGCCGCCGTGCTTGCCGAAGCGCCGGATGACGACATCGGGAGCGAGCGCCGCGAGGTCGCCGATCGTGCGGACCCCGTAATCGGCCAGGGCGACCGCCGTCTTCTCGCCGACACCCCACAGCCGGGAGATCGGGAGCGGCGCCAGGAACCCCGCTTCCTCACCGGGCGCCACGACCACCAGGCCGTCGGGCTTCCGCAGGTCCGACGCGATCTTCGCCACCAGCTTGGTCCTCGCGACACCGACCGAGATGGTCAGCCCGACCTCCTCACGCACGGCCGCCTTGATGAGCCTGGCGATCTCCTCGCCGTCCCCGAACAGCTCGCGCGACCCCGTGACGTCGAGGAACGCCTCGTCGATCGAGATCGGTTCGACCTGCGGCGTGAACCGACGGAGCACCGCCATGACGTCGCGCGATGCCTGCTGATACCGCCGACCGTCCACCGGCAGGAACACGCCGTCCGGACAGCGGCGTAGGGCCTCGTTCAGCGACATCGCCGAGTGGACGCCGAACCGCCGCGCCTCGTAGCTCGCTGCCGACACCACCCCCCGACCGCGCGGGTCGCCGCCGACGATGACCGGTTTGCCGCGCAACTCGGGGCGATCGCGCTGCTCGACGGCCGCGAAGAAGGCGTCGAGATCGACGTGGAGGATGGTTCGATCGGTCACGGTCGGTATCATCCGCGCTCAGTGCAATCCCCCGTCGATGACCGCTCCGGGATCGATCCGCTGGCCTCGACGCCGATCCTCGCCCTGATCCTGGGGCTGACGGCCGGGCTCGTCCTATCGTGGTCGGTGCCGATCCTGGCGGTCGTCCTCGTCTGGCCGTGGCTGTTCGCCGTTCCGGGCTGGGTGCTGGTGCGCCGCGTCGCGCCCGAGCTGCCGCGACCGGGGGTCGTGGGCGTCGGCATCGTCACGAGCACCTACCTGTCGGCCCATCTGGTCGAGCTCGTGAGCCGGCTCGATGGGTTCGGGCGGGTGGCCGTGCTGGTGACGGTCGCGCTCCTCGTCCTCGCCACGGTCATCGTCACCCGGATCCGCCACCCGTGGCTCGCGCCGTGGTCGTTCCCAACCGTCAGCGAGATCCCGGCCGAGGTCCGCCGCGCCCTCCGCGAGGACGCGCCGGCCTGGATCGTCGCGGGTCTCGTCAGCCTGGCCGTCCTGTTGGTGCTCGGCGTGAATGGCTGGCGTGAATCGCCGGAAGGGATGATCTCCGGCGGCTGGAACTGGAGCGACCTGCTCGTTCACGTGGCGATCGGCAACAGCATCGTCCACGGCAACTTTCCGCCCGAGGTGCCGTACTTCGCGGGCGTGCCGCTGCGCTACCACTGGTTCGCGGATTTCCACGGGGCGATCGCCTCGACCGCAGCGGGCGTCCCGATCATCCCGGTCTTCTTCCTCTCGAGCGCCTTCATGGCGGGCGCGCTCGCACTCGTGACGTGGGCGCTCGCCCTGGCCCTCACCGGCAGCCGGCGGGCGGCGACCATCGCCACGATCCTGGTCTGCGCCGGTGGCGGGATGGGCTGGCTCCGGCTGGGGGCGGACCTCCTCGCCGGCAACGGCAGCATCGCGGACCTGGTCAGGCAGAACCCGTATGACAACTCGTGGGCGGATGGGTGGCCGTGGTTCCGCATCGCGTCGGTCTTTGGCACGGGCTTCCTGCCGCACCGGGCGACGACCTTCGGGCTGCCCGGTCTCGTGTCCGTGATCCTGCTGGTGGTCACGAGCCTCGGGCGGCGGCCGGCCGGCGTCCTCCTTGCCGGCGTACTGGCCGCGCTGCTCGCCCCGTTCCATTTCTACGCGTTCCCGGCCGCGTACCTGATCGTCGGGCTCTACGTCCTGACGACCGCGGCGTGGCGCGAACGCACGGTCTGGCGCGATGCGGTGCTGTTCCTCGCCCCGGTCGTCCTGGCGCTGCCATACGCCCTGCCGGCGGTGCAGCTGCAGAGCGCGGAGGGCTCCTTCCGCTTCGTCCAGGGCTGGAGCGAGGCGCGCTTCGCCGACGGCCCCCTCGCCGCGCTCTTCTTCTACGTGACCAATCTCGGCATCCCGGTGCTCCTGGCGATCGCGGCGCTCGTCTGGCTCCGCGGCGACCGACGGGTGCCGCATCGCGGTTTCCTGGCCGCGTGGCTGATCGCGCTGTTCCTCGTGCCGAACCTCGTTCGGATGAGTGCCGTCGATTTCGACATGAACAAGTACTTCCAGATGATGTGGATCGCGGCGGCGATCCTGGCCGCGTGGCTGGTTGCCCGCTGGCCGAAGCCGACCATCGTGGCCGTGCTCGTCGTCTGCGCCATCTCGCCGGCCCTGATCGCGATCCACCATGCGACCCACCCGGCCGTGGTGATGAGCCTGCCCCAGGCCGCGGCCGGTCGCTGGATCGAAGCGAACACCCCGGAACGCGCCATCTTCGTAACGGACGACTTCATCAACTCCCCGGTCGATCTGGCCGGTCGGCTGCGCATCACGACCTTCGGGCCGTACGTGTCGAACCTGGGCTACGACCCGGTGCCACGCTCGGCCGACGTGAAGGCCGTGTACTGCGACGGACCGGACGTGGCGGCCGAGCGGATGGCCGTCTACGGCGCGACCTACGTGCTCTCGTCAGGCGGCGTGCTCGATTGCGGCGACGGCGGACCGACCGACTTCAGCGCCAGCCCGCGATTCGAGACCGTCTACGACGTCGACGGCGTCAGCGTCTGGCGCCTTCGACCCTAGAAGGCCCAGTTCCCGTTCACGAACAACGCGGTGCAGACCCCGAACAGGAGGACGGAGGCCACGAATATCGGTGGCCCGAGCCATGGCCGCCGGCCGAGTCCACCCGCGGCGATGAAGATCGGGAACACGCCCATCAGGTAGCGCGGCACGCTGATGGGCCAGCTCAGGGTCAGGAAGCTGAGCAGCGTCAAGCCCGTGTACATGGCGTACGACGGCCGGCTCTTCCTGGCCACGACCGTCCAGACGGTGGCCGCCGCCAGGACGACGATGGCGAGGAACGGAGCGAGGTACACCGTGGCCCAGGTCCGGCTCTGGGCGACGGCCGCCACGCCGTTCCAGGCATTCGCGAGGGCCGTCCACGGCGCCACGGTCGCGACATTGAACGCCGTCCGCTGGATCTCGAGGAAGTACAACGGGTCGCCGAACGTCGCGTAGTTGATGCCCAGGTAGATCAGCGGACCACCGGCCGCGAGCAGCAGCCACGACGCATCACGGCCGACTCGCCGCTCGGCGAGCCAGTACTCGAGCAGGAGTGCCGGGAGCAGGAACCCGCCCTGGATCCGGGTGAGCCCCGCGAACAGGGCGAGCACGCCGGCCGCCGGCCATCGCCCCTCCCGCGCGGCCACGAACGACCAGACCGTCAGGGCCAGGAACGGCGCCTCCGAATACGGCGCCACGAGCGTGAAGGCAGTCGGGAAGACGCTCATCGCGAGGACGGCCCGGCGCGCGGTCGGGCGGCCGTCGTCGAACCGGATCAGTCGATACAGGCCGGCGGCTGCGGCGAGGGTCGAGACGAACGAGATGACCATGCCGGCGATCAGCGGCGTGGTCACCACCGATCCCACTCGGATCAGCGCCGGCAGCAGCGGGAACAGGACGATCCGTGCCCGATCGGCGGGCGGCCCGTAACCGTACGCGGCCACCTCGAAGAAATGCGGCGCGTCCCAACGGTTCCAGATCTCGATGACCGAACCGCCCGGGAGCGACGACCCCGCCACTACGACCACCGCTACGACGGCGAAGAGCAGGACGACCGGCCGAAGAAGGATCGTCGGCAGGACGGCGTCGACCCACGCCTCGCGCCAGAAGCGACCGATGGCCGTGCCGTCGGCGGGTTTCGCGGCGTCGTCGGGAACGAGCGACACCGGGTCGGTCAGCCCTTGGGCTCCACCACGATCGTGACTTCGGGCGTCATCCCGGCAAAGACCTTGATCGCGACCTTGT